>CAJWMX010000114.1 GCA_913043805.1 uncultured Acidobacteriota bacterium
GCCGGTGAGCGGCAGACTGCACTCGTTCAGGATCTTCTGGTCCCCACGTTTCGAGAGGTGGTCCATGACAATCAGCACCTGCTTGGCGCCGCTCACCAGGTCCATCGCGCCTCCAGGGCCTTTGACGACCGCGCCCGGAATCATCCAGTTGGCCAGGTCCCCCGTACGAGAGACCTGCATCGCGCCCAGGATGGCCAGGTCGATATGGCCGCCCCGGATCATGGCGAAGCTCTGGGCGCTGCTGAAGAAGCTGGCCCCCGGGACCGTGGTCACGGTTTCCTTGCCGGCATTGATCAGGTCCGCGTCGATCTCCGATTCGGTGGGATAGGGGCCGATGCCCAGCAGGCCGTTCTCGCTCTGCAGCTTCACGTCAACGCCATCCGGAATGTAGTTCGCGCACAGCGTCGGAATGCCAATGCCGAGGTTGACGTAGAAGCCGTCCTTGATCTCCTGGGCGGCGCGCGCCGCCATCTGCTCACGGGTAAGGGCCATGCTGCTATCCTTCGCGCGTCGTCCGACGCTCGATGCTCTTCTCGGTGTACTCGCCCACCACGATCCGGTCGACGTAGATGCCTGGGGTGTGCACGTGGTGCGGGTCGATCTCGCCCACCGGCACGATCTCTTCCACCTCGGCCACCGTCACCGCCCCGGCCTCGGCCATCGGCGGGTTGAAGTTCCGGGCGGTCATCCGGTACACGAGGTTGCCCTCCTCGTCCGCCTTCCATGCCTTCACCAACGAGACGTCGGCGTGGAGCGCCGTTTCCAGCACATGGGGCTTCCCGTCGAGCTCCCGGGTTTCTTTGCCTTCGGTCAGCGGCGTGCCGTAGCCGGTCGGGGTGAAGAACGCCGCGATGCCCGCGCCCCCCGCCCGCATCCGCTCGGCGAGCGTGCCTTGTGGATTCAGCTCGACCTCGAGGATGCCATCGAGAAACTGCTTCTCGAACAGCTTGTTCTCGCCCACGTAGCTGGCAATCATCTTGTCGATCTGCCTGGATTCCAGCAGCAGACCGAGGCCGTCGCCGTCGACGCCCGCGTTGTTGCTGATGCAGGTGAGCTCTTTGATGCCCGAGTCTCGGAGGGCTCGGACGAGGCTCTGCGGCACCCCGCAGAGACCGAAGCCGCCCACCATCAATGTGATGCCGTCACTGAGCAGCCCGTCGAGGGCGGCGGCGGAGCTGGAATAGACTTTCCTACGCATGTCGTCGTCCAGGCTATGAGTCGCCACCGGAGAGCGGGCCGTCAGGCACGCCGGCTCCGCGTCGGATGAACCGCGCGAGGTTGGACATGTCTTCGTCGCCCAACCCCTGGGCGATGAGACCGTCCTCGATCGTGGCGACCAGGCTGGCAATCGGCACCGGCACCTCGAACGTGCGCGCCGTATCGAGGGCGATACCCAGATCCTTGCGATGAAGCCTGGTGCGGAAGCCCAGCGGATAGTTGTCGTTGAGCACGTTGGCCGACCGGTTCTGCATGATCCAGGAGCCGGCCACGCCGCCGCCGATCGCTTCGACGACCTTCTGCGGATCCGCGCCTGCCTTGCTGGCCAGCGTGAGCGCTTCGCCGAGCGCCAGGTAGGTGCCGGCGATGACCACCTGGTTGGCGACCTTGGCGACCTGGCCGGCGCCAACGTCGCCGATGTGGGTGACCTTCGAGCCCAGGACCTCGAGCACCGGCGTCGCACGCGCGAAGTCCTCGGGGCTGCCGCCGCACATGATCGCGAGGGTGCCCTTGATCGCGCCCTCCGACCCGCCTGACACGGGAGCGTCGACATACCCGATGCCCTTCTCGGCGAACGCGGCCGCGATCTCGCGCGTCGCCGCCGGCGCGATCGACGAACAGTCGATGACGAGCGAGCCGCTGGCCAGTCCGTTGATTGCGCCGATCTCGCCGTCGAGCAACACCCGCTGCACGTCAGGGGTGTCGGAGACGCAGGTCAGGACCACCTCGGCCCCACTGGCGGCGGCGGCCGGCGTGTCGGCCCGGGTCGCTCCGTCAGCCACCAGCGGTTCCTCGCGCTCGCGGGTGCGGTTGTTCACGACCACGCTGTGGCCCGCCTTCAACAGGTTCCGCGCCATCGGGGAGCCCATCGTCCCCATCCCAATCACCGCAATGTTCATGTCGTCTTCCTTCCGTCTTCTGTCTCCTGACTCCTGTCTCCTAGGAGTGCAGTTTCATGGCTTCGCATGCACGATGCCGCGTCCCGACTGCGGCCGCATCGTCACGAGTGACATCAGCTTCTTCCAGTAGCGAAACGATGGCCTGTAGCGGATGTCCACGTCACTGAACCCGGAGAAACGGAGCATCTCGGTCAAGGCGGTCATCGTCGGGATGCCGCAGAGATCGTAGGTCTGTTCGTCCGTCCGCTCGTCGCCCGGAAAGAACGGGACCAGGGGATAGCGCTCGTGGATGAACGGCAGCAACACATGGGTCTCGCAGACGAGTAACTGACGTGTCAAGCGCGCCATCCGCTCGAGCGCCGCCATCGGGGTGCGCAGATGGTAGAACACACCGAGGAACAGGACCAAATCGAACTGACCCAGCTGGTCCACGTCGAGCTCGTGGGCGTCCAGATGCTGGTACTCGACTCGCGACTGCTGCCGCTCGTGCGCCGCCAGGAACTCGTCCATACCGAACTTGTCCCATGCGAACCGGTCGACGGCGAGGACCCGGTCGGCGCCGCGCCGCTCGCACTCGAACGAGAAGTAGCCGTGCCACGCCCCGACGTCGAGAACGCTCCAGCCGGTGAGATCCTCGGGAATGCCCAGCAGACGCAGGCGTCGCTCGAACCGCCGCCTGACCCGCCACTCTTTCGTGAACGGTGCGGCACCCGAATCGGGCTCGGTGATGAACTCGTGCGTGCGAGCCATCGGGCCCTCGTCAGTGGTGAGCGTTGGGATGCGCGGAGGCTGGTTCCAATCGGGGATCTGCCACCGGGATTACCGGGAACGTCTGCAGGAAGGTCAGGTAGCACCAGGCGAACAACCCGCCGACGCCAACCGTGACCAGCAACTCGACCAGACCGATGGGAACGCCGTCACCCTGCCAGAGAGACGGTGACACCAGAATGAACCGCTCGAGCCACATCCCGACGAAGGCCACGAGCGCGATGATGGTCAGGCCACGGGCATTCGTCTTGACCGCCCGGCTCAGGAGCACCACGAACGGGATGACGAACGCCATCGCGAACACGATCCAGGCGACCGGCGCCCAAGCGCCGTGCATGCGGTGATAGATGAACTCGGTCTCTTCGGCCAGGTCGCCGTACCAGATGACGAGATACTGCGACCAGAACATGTATGCCCACAGAATACAGAAGCCGAACAGGAGCTTCCCGATGTCGTGGAGCTGATGCGAGCCGATGTAGTGGGCCAGCTGTAGCTTGTCGCGCGACCACACGGCGATCACGCTGAGGAACGCGATCCCGATGAAGAGATTGCCGATGAAGTAGTAGCCGCCCGCCAGAGTGGAGAACCAGTGCGGTTCGAGCGACATGAAGAAGTCGAAACCCACCAGCGTGAAGATCCACCCGTAGGCGATCAGGATCACGGGGGCCAGCCGGCTCTGGGACCGTTGTGAGGCGTCGCGCTCGGCGTCGGTTCCCTGCCACCCCTCGATCAGGCGTCGGCTGATGCCGGTGGCCTTGACCTCGGCCGACTCGTCGAGCTGACCGATGTCCGCCCGGAGCGACCGGTAGACATAGAGGGCGCTCAGTCCGGAGAGCAGGAAGAACCCGACGAGTTGCCGGCTCACGAAGAACGGGATGTTGAGCCACGGCGTCTTCGCTTCGACCGGATGGTGCACCCAGGGCATCCACGTGCTCGTGCCGAGCAGGAGCACGACGAGCAGCACGAACGAGATGGGGAAGAACGCGGAGGTGGCTTCCGCCGTGCGCTTGAGACCACGCCCCCAACGAGACGAGGTGACCTGCATGATGGCCGAGACGACCACGCCTGCCTGCGCCAATCCGCCGAAGAACAGGAAATTCACCAGCAGCGACTGCCAGGCCCGGATGCTGTCGCCAATGAACAGTCCTGCCACGAACGCCAAGGCGCCGACCAGGCCGGCGCCCAGACAGAGACGGCGTGTGCCGTCGGGCACGATGGGGGTTCCGACCGCGATCATTGGCGTCTCTGGGGCCGGACGGTCTCGAACGACTTCACGTAGAGCACGACCGCCCACCGTTCCTCGGGGCTGAGCTGTGAGGCGAGCGGAGGCATGTTGAAGCCACCCTCGCGGATGATGGCGTAGATCCAGCCGTCGGTGTAGTTCTCCTGGATGTGCGGCAGCCGCAGGTCGGGCATCCGACGAAAATGGCTGGCGATCTGGCCATCGCCCTGGCCGGTCTGGCCGTGGCACACCGCGCAATAGGTGCCGTAGAGTTGCTCTCCGTCCGCCAGCACGTCAGGAGTGGGCTCGAGCGGATTCGGGAGATCTTGCGATTCGATCCGGTCGCGGAGACGGACCCCGTCCACGGCAATGGTGTCCTCAACCGGGGCGCGCGGGTCTGTCCCGGGCAGCACGACCGGGCCTTCCCACATGTTTCGCATGATGGCCGGTTGCGCCGAGGCCATGGCGGTCGCCAGGACGACGAGCATTCCCGCGCGGAGTCCGTGACCGACGAGCGTTCTCATTCCAGTCATGCCTACTCCCGGACCTCGGTAGCCCCGTACTGCTCGAGCTGCTCACGCACCGCGGCCGCCTGTCCAGCGTCGCAGACCACGCTCAACCCGAACTTGTCGTTCGTGAAGCTGGGGTCTGGCGCCGGTTGGCCAGTCAACCGGGGCAGTCCCGCCATGCCCAGGAACGACAGCATGCCGCTGATGGCGCCGATCAGGATGGTCAGCTCGAAGGCGATCACCACGAAGGCGGGGATCGAGATGAGCGGTTTGCCGCCCGTGATCATCGGCCAGTCGAGGACGGTGTAGATCGGGAACGCGAAACCCAGAAAACAGCCGACGAGGCCGCCGACCAGGACGAATGTCCGGACCGGGCTGACCGAGTCGTGCATGGCGTGCTCCACGTTGTGGTCGGGCACGGGTGAATAAGCCGTGATCTGTCCGAGCCCCGCCTCACGCAGCGCCTTGGCCGCATTCGCGGCGGGCTTGCCGTCGTCGAAGATGCCGAGCACCGTTGCCTCAGTCGCCATGGTCACTCGTCAGGCCGAGGTGGCCTCGTGCGGTCGGTCCAGGGTTTCCGCTTCCTTCATCTCGGTGATGGAGACCGCCGGGAAGTTCTTCACGAACAGCAGGAACAGGGTGAAGAACATGCCGAAGGACCCGATCGTGATCGCGCCCTCGATCCAGGTCGGCTGATAGACGCCGGCCCAGTTGGCCGGGTCGAAGTCGTGTGACAGCGAGGTCACGATGATGACGTAGCGTTCGAGCCACATGCCGATGTTCACGAAGATCGACACGATGAACAGGGGCGCCAGATTGCCGCGGACCGCCTTGAAGAACAGGCTCAGCGGCAGGATGACGTTACAGAAGAACATCATCCAGCTGTAGGCCCAGTACTGGCCGAACATCCGGTCGTAGAAGGTGCCCTGCTCGAACCGGCTGCCGCTATACCACGCGACGAAGAACTCGACCATGTAGGCATAGCCGACGATGAGCGAGGTGGTCAGCATCAGCTTCGCCAGGTTCTCGAAGTGATGGACGGTGATGTAGCTCTCGAGCTTGAAGATCTTGCGCATGGGGACCAGCAAGGTGATGACCATGGCGAGACCGGAGAAGATGGCGCCGGCCACGAAGTAGGGCGCGAAGATGGTGCTATGCCAGCCCGGCAGGATCGACATCGCGAAGTCCCACGAGACGACGCTGTGGACCGAGATGACGAGCGGCGTCGCCAGCGCGGCGAAGAACCCGTAGAGCGCGGTGTAGTGGCGCCACTGCTTGCTCGTGCCGAGCCAGCCGAACGACAGCAGCTTGTAGATCGGTCGACGCCAGTCCTTGACCTTGTCTCGGGCCGCCGCGATGTCCGGCATCAGGCCCAGATACAGGAACATCGCGCTGACGGTCAGATAGGTCGTGATGGCGAAGACGTCCCACACCAGCGGCGACCGGAAGTTGACCCAGAGCTGACGTTCGTTCGGATACGGGATGAGCCAGTAGAAGAACCACGGGCGACCGATGTGGATGATCGGGAAGAGCCCCGCGGTGCACACCGCAAAGACGGTCATCGCCTCCGACGCGCGCGCCACCGCGGTTCGCCATCTGGCCCGGAACAGGAACAGCACCGCCGAGATCAGCGTGCCCGAATGTGCGATCCCGACCCAGAAGACGAAGTCGGTGATGTAGATGCCCCAGAGGATCGGGTGCTCGTAACCGGCGACTCCCAGGCCGGTCGTGGCCTGGATCATGAACGCATAGGCGCCGAACGACAGGGCGGTGAGGGCCGCGAGGAGCCCGACATACCACCACGGCCCGGGCGCGCGCAGCGTCCGCAGGATGTCGTCGTTGATCTTCGAGAAGCTCATGCGTCCCGGGTCACCTTCTTCAGGTATGTCACCGCCGGTCGGGTGTTGAACTCGGCCAGGGCGTGATACGCGCGATTGTCATTGCCGAGCTCGGTTACCCGGCTGGACGGGTCGTTCATGTCGCCGAACACGATCGCCTCGGCTGGGCAACTCTGCGCACAGGCGGGCGAGATGTCGCCGTCCCGGACCGGCCGTTCTTCGTCCTTGGCGGCTTCCTTCCCGTCGGCGATCCGCTGCACGCAGAACGTGCACTTCTCCATGACGCCGTCGCTGCGGCCGGTCACGTCGGGGTTGAGCTGGAGATTGAGCGGCGACTCGAACTCCGGCATGAGCCAGTTGAACCGGCGCACCTTATAGGGGCAGTTGTTCGAGCAGTACCGGGTGCCGACGCAGCGGTTGTAGACCTGCGCGTTCAGGCCTTCGTCGGTGTGATAAGTGGCAAACACCGGGCAGACCGTTTCGCACGGCGCGTGGTCGCACTGCTGACAGAGCATCGGGAGGAAGCGGTTGTCCGGTCCCGACGATCCTTCCAACGGCGGTTCCTCGAAGCGTTCGATCCGAAGCCACGACATCGTCCGGCCGCGGCGCATCTGGTCGGCGCCCATCACCGGGATGTTGTTCTCGGAGTAGCAGGCGGCGACGCAGGCGTTGCAGCCGTTGCAGGCATCGAGGTCGATCGCCATGCCCCAGTGATGCACGGGATGCTCGTGCTCGGGGTACAGGCTGAAATGGTGCTCTTCGGGGTGTACCTCGCCGGCGTCGAGCGCCGTCTGCGAGGCCGATTGCGCCAGCTCGCGGTGTTCCTGGTCGAACGTGCGTTGCAGCCGCGGGATCGGCCGGACGACGTCTCGCGTCACGACGTCGACGCCCGTGGCGGTCCAGCGCGGTCCGCCGCCGGGCGCCGGAGCGGCGGCGAGAATCGCCATCGGACTGACGCCACGGTCGGTCGCGTAGCGGCCGAAGTTGGTGTGGCCCTGGCCGATGGCCATGGCGACGACGCCGTCGGCGAGATGCGGGTTCAGGATGACACTCGCATCGACCTGCCCGTGGTCGGACTCGACCGACACCAGCTGGCCCTCGTTGGCGCCGAGGCCCTCGGCCGTGGCCGGGGTCATCTCGAGCCCGGTGCCCCAGGTGGTCTTGAGCAGCGGTTCAGGGATCTCCTGTAGCCACGGCCGGTTGGCGCCACGTCCGTCAAAGAAGTGGAGCGACGGGTATGCCACCAGGCGCAAGGCGCGAGAGGTGGACTCGGGAGTCAGCCCGGCGAGCGGCGTCTCGAAGAGGGTCGGATCGAGCGCGACGGGGTTCGACGCAACCGGCGTCGTGACGCCGCCGCGACGGAGCGCCTCTTCCCAGTAGTCCTCGAAGTCGGGTCTCTCCGCCTCGGCGTCTTCGGCGTCGGGGTCGGACTCCGGCACCGGCTGACGGGCTTCCCACGCGTCACGCAGATACCGGTAGAAGTCGCCGCGCGCCGGCAACGCCGGCGCGTCTTCAGCTTCGGTCTCGAGCGGGCCGAGTGCCCGGCCCACGTCGAGCAGCAGATCGCCGAGCGGGCGGGTGTCGAACACCGGCTGCATCACCGGCTGCATCAATCCCCAGACGCCCTGCCGCGGGTTGCTATCGCCCCA
>CAJWMX010000115.1 GCA_913043805.1 uncultured Acidobacteriota bacterium
GTAGGAGCCGGGGAAATCGGGGACGAGGTTGTCGGTAGGGATACGCGTTTCACCGACGCGCAAAGATACCTCGCTCCGCAGCCGTATGGCCCCTGCGCCAGACAATAGGACGACCTCGCCGTCGGCCACCGACTCGAGACCCGCGAAGTCGCGGTGGTCGGTGCCCATTTCCTTCTGGAACCAGACCTCGATCGTCTCGCCGGTCGGCTCGGTCACGATCGTCTCGTTTCGGGTGCCGCGCCGGGTGGCACGCCAGCGCCCGCTGGTGTCGGAGTCGCGGGTCAGCAGTGTGGCCCGGCCGACGTCGGATGTGCGCTCGGGTCGTGGCGGTGTCTCGATCTCGATGAACTCGAACCCGGTGTACCAGTAGTGATCTCCCCAGAGGAGCGCGAGCTGACCGCGGTCGTCCCCAAAGGGCATCAGCGCGACGAGGGGCGTGTCTGACGACTCGTCGGGACGGACGATGTGCGTGAGCGGAATCTGGGCGGGTTCCCTCGGTGGCGGTGGGTTGTCGTCCTCCTCCGCCGTCGGATCGACCTCGTCGGGAATGGGGCGGGCGTCGAGGACCCAGGCGTTGCCGGTCCGGCTCAACCACAGTTCATGACGCGGTCCCCTGTGCGGCGGGCTCCCTGGTTCCGCTCCGAGAGGACCAACGCTGAGCGCGCGATGGCCTTCGATCTGCCCCAGTTTGATCTCGGCACGTTCGCCGGCGGACACATCGAGCACGGCCTGGTGCGCCGCGGCGTCTGCCCGGAGCGTCGAGTCGTACCCGATGGAGATGGCGCGGGCGCTCAGGACGAGCTCCGTACGAGCCTGCGCCGCGTCCTGGCCGTTCGCGTCGGGGGGGGCGAAGACAACAAAACCGGCGATCACGCCGGTCAACAGGAGGCGAAGGCGCCGGTGCGGCATGGCTCGAACCCGGAGAGCGCGCCGGGCCCCGGCGGCGGGGCCCGGCGTCGAGGAACGAAGGTTAGTTTTCGTCGGCGTTCTCGATCTCGACGGCGAAGCCGATGAATCCGAGCGACATTTCATCGTCGGTGCGCGGGCCGTGGCCCGGGGTCAGGGTCGGGTCGAAGTCGTAGAGCGCGCCGCGCTCCGCCGAGTTGTCATACCAGTGGCTGACGTCGATCCGCGTGCCTTCCGGCAGCAGCTTCGGCTGCTTCAGCTTGTAGGTCTCCTGCCAACCCTGGTCATACTTGGGCACGTCCAGCAGCAGTTCCTCGCGCCCATCCGGATAGGTGGCGGTGTAGCGGGCCGCCTTGGCTCGGAGGTGTCCATGTGGCCAGTAGGTCAGCACATAGATGTCCTCTTCCAGGGTCCGCGAGGCGCCGATCCGGTAGTCATCGATCCGGGGCGGCAGTTCGAAGCCGGTGTTTCCGATGGAGTTGTTGATGACCTTGTGGGTGACCGGTCGCTCCTTGAGGAAGAACGCGATCTCGGGCTGCGCCCAGACACCGCTGCCTTCGCCCGGCTCCTTGTGAAAGTGCATGTTGTAGGTCAGGGTCGAGCCAGCTTCGAGGCGCAGGCCATAGCCGTCGGGCAACATCACTGCCTCGGCGCCCTCGGCGATACAGGTCAGAAGCTGGCCGGCGCCGGCGACGCCCTTCTCGGCCGCCTCGCCCGGCTCCACGTCCGGAGCGGGAGCACGTGCGTAGCCGCACATGTGGTGGGCCACGGTACCGGCGCCTGTCTTGAACTCCCAGCCGCGCACCCACACATCCTCGGGGAGCTCGGCTTCGCTCAGGGTCTTGTAGAAGCTGATGTTCAGGTCGTAGACGTCGTCCTCGACGAAGTACGGTTCATCGAGCTGGAAGACAAAGTCCGGGGTGCCCAGCGACCAGCCGCCGCTCGTCGTCTCGGCGAAGGTCTTTGGCGCCGGCGCCTGGCTGCGGTCGCCGGCCGGGGCTCCCGCGTCGACCCACCGGCCGATTGTGCTGATCTCGTCGTCGGTCAGCCCGCGCTCGTTCGAGAACACGCCCTTGGGCGCCGAGGCGAACCAGGGCGGCATCTCGTGCGCTTCGACCTTGCGCTTGATCGAGCGCGCCCAGGGACGGGTCTCTTCGTAGCTCATGAAGGACATCGGCGCGATGACGCCGCCCAGGTTCAGCCCTTCGGGCCGATGGCAGCTCTGGCAGTTGTCCTGGATGATCGGAAGGACATCCTGGTAGTAGGTCACGTCCGCTTCATTGGCCGCCGCGCCAGGCGCCGTTGCCGCCATGGCAAGACCGAGCACCGCAACCATCGCCACCGATCGGCGAAAACTGGTCATTTGACTGGACTCCTCCCCGCGTGCGGAGCACGCCGCACAGTATCCTTGGTTTATACCACCACCGGCAGCCGTCGGCAACGGTGAGTCGAGGGGGGGCGGGAAGCCTGCGTTCGGGCCCCGTCAGCGCGGTAGAATCATGCCCTTGCCCACCGCCTCGCGCGTGCGAGGTGGTTCGATGCAGATGACCGCTCCACGTATTCCGGCCAACGAGACCCACCGCCTGGAGGCGCTTCGCGATCTCGAGGTCCTCGACACCGGGACCGAGGACCGATTCGATCGGTTGACCAGGCTGGCCGGGCGTCTGTTCGAGGTGCCGATCGCGGCGCTCTCGCTCGTCGACGAGAACCGCGAGTGGTTCAAGACCTGTGTGGGAGTCGAAGGCCAGGAAGGCGCTCGGGCGGTCTCGTTCTGTGGGCACACCATCCTCGAGGACGACACGCTGGTCATCCCCGATGCTGCGGCCGACCCACGCTTTGCGGACAATCCTCAGGTCACCGGCGACGGGATCCGTTTCTACGCCGGTCACCCGCTCTGGGCCCGCACGCGGGTCGGGTTCCGGATCGTGGAATTGCAACAGGCGCTGGCGGCGCGGGTCTCGGAGCTAGAAGTCGCGCTCTCGCAGGTGAAGCAGCTTCAGGGGCTGCTGCCGATCTGCGCCTACTGCAAGAAGGTGCGAGACGACGGGAACTACTGGCACCAGGTCGAAAGCTACATCACCGACCACACGGACGCGAAGTTCAGCCACGGTATCTGTCCGGAGTGTCTGGAAGGGGTCAAGCGCGAGCTCGACGAACAGCAGCGGAAGGGGGCGTCATCGTGAGACGGTGGGTGGTTGGCGCGGTGATGGCGCTCTGCGGTCCGGTGCTACTCGGAGGCGGCGGGGCCGCATCGGCAGGCCAGGAGACAAGTGTGAAGGATGGCGTGTATACCGCCACCCAGGCCTCCCGTGGCCGCGATCAGTACGAGACGAGCTGTCAGCGGTGCCACGGTGCGGATCTGACCGGCGGCGCCGGCCGGTCGTTGACCGGGGACGTCTTTCTCCGGGACTGGACCGGACTGACGCTCGACGGTCTCTTCGAACGGATGCAGTCGATGCCGCCGGGAGGGTCAGCCGGGCTCGAGGCCGAGGCCTACGTCGACATCATCAGCTATGTGCTCGAGCGGAACGGGTTTCCCGAGGGTGGCGAGGAACTGTCGACGGCTCGATTGAGCGGCGTCTATGTCGAAGGTGACGAGGGCCGAGACGTGGTGCCCAACTTCGCCCTCGTGCGGGTGGTCGGCTGTCTGGCCGGCAGCGCCGCCGACGGGTGGACCTTGAACAGCGCCAGTCCCGAGGCCCGGTCGTCCGAACCGACGCCCTCGATTGACGCCGAGCTCGCCGAGGTCGAGGCCACGACCTTGGGTGACCGATCGTTCAACCTGATGTACGTGTTTCCGAGTCCCGATGCCTATGTCGGACATCGGGTCGAGACCAAGGGACTGCTGATCCGCGACGAGGAAGGCACCGCGGTGCCCCCGGTCCACAGTCTCAACGTGACGTCGGTACAGAGTTTGTCTGAGACGTGCGAGCCTGCCGGTCGCTGAGGTGCGACCCCGCTCAGCGACCTTACGGAGTTCGCCGACTTGAGAGCTTTCGGCGAACCCTAGACGGAGCCTTGAGCTCGCAGGCTCCGGGCTACGGGCCGGAACGAGGAACGCCGATGGGCTTGCCCAGATCGTGGCGTTGCGGTTGGGCTGATCTGAAGCCTGAAGCCTGAAGCCTGAAGCCTGAAGCCTGAAGCCTGAAGCCGGCTGGCGGGGGTGTCCAGGCCAGCCTTACGGGACGGGAAATCCCCGGTCCCGCATCAGCGCGTCGATGGTGGCGTCGCGGCCGCGGAAGGCGCGGTACGCCTCGGCGGGGTCGACCGCGTTTCGGGCCGCGAAGAGGTGCTCGACCAGCTTCGAGGCGAGCTCCTTGTCGTAGAACCCGTCCGGCGCCTCGGCGAATGCCTCGGCGGCATCGGCCGTCAGCACGTCTGCCCACATGTAGCCGTAGTAGCCGGCCGAGTAACCTTCGCTCGAGAAGATGTGGCCGAAGTGCGGGCTGCGGTGGCGCATCACGATCTCGTCGGGCATCCCGAGATCGGTCAGGGTCTCTCGTTCGAACCGGTCGGCGTCCAACCCATCGGGGTCCGACGTGTGGAAGCGCATGTCGACCAGCGCGCACGCCAGATACTCCGTCGTGATGAACCCCTGATTGAACGTCGCCGCGCTCTTGATTCTGGCCACCAGCTCGTCCGGCATCCGTTCACCGGTCTCGTGGTGCCGCAGGTAGCCGTCGATGACCTCGTCTGTCAGCAGCCACCGTTCGAGCAGCTGCGACTGGAACTCGGTGTAGTCGCGGACGCCGCCGTTGAGGGTGGGGTAGTCGACGGTGGACGAGAAGTAGTGCAGCGCGTGGCCGAACTCGTGGAAGAACGTTTCGGCGTCATCCCACGACACGAGCACCGGCTCGCCCGGCGCCGGCTTGATGAAGTTCGAGTTGTTCGACCCGAGCACGGTCACTTCCTGCCCGTCGATCAGCTCGTGGCTCCGGTAGCTCGAGGCCCAGGCGCCCGAGCGCTTCCCGGGGCGGGCGTAGGGGTCGAGATACCAGACGCCGATATGGGCTCCAGTCGAGCGGCGAGTGACTTCCCAGACGCTCACGTCTTCGTGGAACACCGGCACTGACCCATCGGCGATCTCACGGAACGCGAAATCGAACAGCTCCCCGGCCACGAAGAACACGCCCTCACGCAGACGATCGAGCTGCAAGTACTGCTTCACTTCGTCCGAGTCGAGGTCGTAGGTCGACTGTCGGACCTTCTCGGCGTAGAAGCGGTAGTCCCACGGCGCGACCGTGATGCCGGCGCCCTCGGCATCGGCGATCGCCTGCATCGCCACGACCTCTTCTTCGACCCGAGCCAGCGCCGCCGGCCACACCGCTTCCATCAGCTCGAGCGCCTGGGCTGGAGTCTTCGCCATCCGGTTCTCGAGGCGCCAGGTCGCATAGTCGTCGTAGCCCAGCAGACCCACCCGTTCATGTCGGAGCGACAGGATCTCGGCGATGGTGGCGTTGTTGTCCCGTTCGTCCCCGTTGTCGCCTCGCGCGTAGTAGGTGCGCCAGACCTGTTCCCGAAGATCCCGCTCGGTCGAGAAGGCCAGGAACGGGTCCATCGAGGAGCGGGTGTTGGTGATGGCGTACTCGCCCTCCCGGTCGCGGGCGGTGGCGGCGGCGGCCGCCGCCTGGACGAACGACGGAGGCAGTCCGTCGAGCTGGTCCGCCGATAGGTAGGTCACATAGCCTTCCTCGTCGGCCAGCACATTGTTCGAGAACGTCGTGTGGAGCTCGGCCAGTCGTTGTTCGATCTCCGCGTAGCGCGTCTTCGCGTCGCCGTCCAGCGTTGCGCCGTTTCTGGCGAAGCCGTCGTAGACGAGCTGCACCAAACGCTGCTGATCGGGTCGCAGCGTGGTCAGGTCCTCACTCTCGTAGACGGCGCGAATCCGCTCGAACAGTGCCTCGTTCTGCCGGATCGTCGAGTCGAACTCGGCCAGCCGAGGCGCCATGGCGCGCTGGATCTCGCGAAACTCCGGGGTCGAGACGTTCGAGCTCCAGATGCCGTAGTAGGTCGACACCCGGCTGAGCGCCCGGCCGGAGCGTTCCAGCGCGACGATGGTGTTCTCGAAGCTCGGAGCATCGGGATTGGCGGCGATGATGTCGATCTCGTCCAGCTGAGCGGCCATGCCCGCTTCGAGCGCTGGCTCGAGGGCGTCGAGATTCATGCGATCGAAGGCCGGCACCCCGCCAAACGGGCCGGTCCAATCGGTGAGCAGCGCGTTGTCGGTGTCGGCCGGAGCGGACTCGGGCGTCGTCATCGCAGGTTCAGCGCAGCCGACGGCCAGCGCGGCAAGCGCCCCCCGGGTCGCGAGCATCAGGGTTCGCATTCGTGTCAGCGGCGTGTCGCCGCGATTACTGGGTCGGTTCGATGCCGGCCGAGCGCAAAATGTCGCGGACGGCGTCCGCCGTGACCGGCGAGCTCAAGATGTTCATCCCGCGGTGCATCCCCACGGCGATCCCTAGCGGTGTCGCGCCACGGTCGTTGGGCTGGTTCCAGACGTCGATGTCGGCGCCGGCGTCGGCCAGCTGGCGTACCACGCGCGGCAGGTGCTTGTAGGCGGCGCCATGCATGGCGGTCTCCCCCTTCTGATCGACCGCGTCAATGTCCAGACCGGCGCCCAGCGCGACCTGCACCGCTTCCAGCACTTCCGCTTCGGTGCCCGGGTCTTCGCCCGGAGACGAGGTCCCGAGCCCGGCCGCCACCATCAAGGCGGTCGAACCGTCCGCGTTGGTGAGCGTGGGGTCGGCGCCAGCCTCCAGCAGCAGTTGCATCAGTTCGGCGTCCGCGGTGCGGGCCGCCAGCAGGAATGGGGTGCCGCCGATGAAGTTCAATCCGGTAATTCCGGCCGGTGGCCGCGTGGTGACCCGCGCGTTCAGGTCGGCGCCGGCGGAGATCAACTTTTCCGCGAACTGCAGGCTGGTCATGCCGCCCGACCCACGGGGGGGCGGGTTGTTGCTGCCGGCGATGCCGGCCTTTCGCACCCAGCTCAGCTGATGCAGTGCCGTCCATCCGCGCGGATCCGCGTTCGGGTCGGCGCCACGGTCCAGGAGATAGGCGGCCAGCTCGAAATGTGCGCTGCCGGCGGCCAGGAGGAACGCGTTCAGGCCCGCGTCTGACGCCCGTCGCTGCTCCACGCCGCCAGCGGTCAGGGTCGAGTTGATCGAGATCTGCTCGTCCAGGTCGGCCCCGGCGTCGAGCAGCGTCTGGATCACGTCGGTCCGGCCTTCGCGGGCGGCGAACAGCAACGCCGTGAACCCTCGCTTTGAACGCGCGGCGACATCGGCCCCGGCCGACACGAGCGCCGGGACGACCTGCGCGTGGCCTTCGGCCGCCGCCCACATCAACGCCGTCTGGCCCTTCCACGTCTCCTGGGCGTTGGGGTTGGCGCCCGCCTCGAGCAGCAGTTCCACCGCGTCGGCGGCGCCAGCCCGAGCGGCCGTCATGAGCGCGGTCTCGCCCGCGGTGACACTGGTGTTCGGATTGGCTCCGGCGTCGAGCAACGCTGCAATCAGGTCGGCGTTACCGCCCACCGCGGCCAGCGATAGCGGCCGCACGCCGTACCGGTTGGCCCCGTTGGGCACCGCCCCGGCGTCGATGAGCATCCGCGCGATCTCGGCATGCTGCAGATGCGCCGCCCAGTGCAGCGCCGTCGTCCCATCCGGCTCCGCCTTGCTCACGTCGGCATCAGCGGCCAGCAACGTCCGCACCGCCCCCGCGTCCCCTGCCTTCGTGGCGGTAATCAACTCGGACACGTCTACTGCAGCCCGGGCCGATGCCCCCAGCAGCACGATGATTGCCGCTGCAGCGATACGAAGCGTAGTTGTCATCGTCATACACGCTGGGAATACGGATGAATCATCCGGCGGTTCTCCGAGACGGGCCGGTTTTCGGGCGCCTGAAGCCCGAAGTCTCAAACGGAACTCCGCTAGTCCGACAGCGACACCGGCTCCATCACCTCGATGGCGTGCCCGGTGCTGTCCACGAACGTGTCCAGATGCACGCCGACGTCGTCCAGCATCGCCAGATGCAGATTGGCGAGCGGGGTGCCTGGCTCGTACTTGACGTGGCGGCCGCCCCACGGTTTGTCGCCTCCGCCGCGCGCCACGATGATCGGC
>CAJWMX010000116.1 GCA_913043805.1 uncultured Acidobacteriota bacterium
AAACGCTGGCGCCCGTCGGAGATCACGAAGAACCGGGCCTTGCCGAAGCTGCGGATGATCAGGATCCGCCCGGCGGTGCGGGTCTCGATCCGGTCGGCCTCCAGCGCGTCGCCCGGGGTCTCGCCGTGCTGGGTCACCAGCGTCGAGACCGTATCGGTGCACTCGTAGGTATGCGGATAGGGCTCGACGCCCAGTTCGACGAGCGCCGCCAGATTGGCGCGTCGTTGGACGAGTTGGTCGTTCTCACGTGGTTCGGTCATGACTCAACGCGGTAACGGCTCTTCGGTACCGGGAGGGCGGGGCGGCTCGGCCGACTCGAGGAGTCGCCGCACGCCGTCGAGGACGCCGTTGACGAACGGCGCCGAATCATCCCCGCTGAATGCCTTCGCCAGCTCGATGGCCTCGTCGATCACCACCGCCGTGGGCGCGCTGCCTTCGAGCAGTTCGTAGGTGCCCATGCGCAGCACCAATCGATCGACCACCGCCATCCGCTCGAGCCGCCAGTTCGCAGCCGCCTCGGTAATCAGGGGATCGATACGATCGAGCGCGGCGGATGTACCGTCGAAGAGCGACATCGCCAGACGACGTCGCTCGGGGCTGGCGCTGTTCTCGGCCCAGAACCGCTCGATGGCCGCGTCGACCTCGTCGGCTCCCCCGCCACCGACATCCCGCAGATAGAGGAGCTGAAGCGCGGCGATCCGGGCCCGATGCCGGCCGTCTCGGACCGACCGGGCCGCGCTCACTGCGGCGTCTCCCCCATACCGGGCGGGGTGAGCTGGCGGAACAGACGCACCATCGAGAGCACCGCTTCGGCGGCCTCCCACCCCTTGTTGGAAGAGCCGCTCCCGGCTCGCGCCAGCGCCTCTTCCACGGAGTTGGTGGTCAATACGCCGAAGGCGATCGGGACCCCGCTATCGAGGGCCGCGCTGGTGAGCCCATCGGCAACCGCGGCCGCGATGTACTCGAAGTGGGGCGTCTCTCCGCGGATCAGACAGCCAAGTCCGACGACGGCATCGACGCCGCCAAAGGCCGCCAGTCGGCGCGCCGCCTGCGGGATCTCGAACGCCCCGGGCACCGGCGCCACCACGACGGCCGTGTCCGGCAGGCCGGCCGCCTTCAGGGCTTCAATCGCGCCATCACGCAGCCGATCGGTGACGAAGTCGTGGTAAGTCGATACCACGAGCCCGATCCGGAAGTCGCGCGCCTCGCCGGCGCCGGTCAAGGTCTCGGCCACGTGATCAACGCCCCGTGAACCGTGGAGCGCGCTTCTCCAGGAACGCCGCGGTGCCCTCGCGCACATCCTCGGTGTCGAACACCTGGCTGAAGGTCGAGCGCTCGAACACGGACGCTTCGGCCATCGACATGTCAACGCCGTGGTGTGCGGCTTCGAGAATCAGCCGCACGGCGACGAGCGCCTGCTTGGCCAACGTGTTAGCGAGCGCGGCGGTATCGTCCGCCAGCGACTCGTCGTCCACCACACGATTGACCAGGCCGATGCGGTGGGCCTCAGTCGCGTCGATGGGCGCCCCCGTCAACATCAGCTCGAGGGCAATGCCTCGGCCGACCAGACGTGGCAACCGCTGCGTGCCGCCGTAGCCCGGGATCAACCCGAGCCCGATCTCCGGCTGACCGAGCTTGGCCGAGCGCGCGGCCAGTCGGATCGTGCAGGCCATGGCCAGCTCGCAGCCGCCCCCCAGGGCAAACCCATTGATCGCGGCGATCACCGGCTTCCCCAGCTGCTCGATGTCGTTGCAGAGCTGGTGTCCGGTATCGGCCAGGGCACGCGCGGTCCGTGGCGTGAGGGTCGCCAGCTCACGGATGTCGGCCCCGGCGATGAACGCCCGGTCACCGGCCCCGGTCAACACCACCACTCGGACCTGTTCGTCAGCCTTCAGCTCGCGAAAGGCGTCGGCCAGGGCCGAGACGGTCTCGGCGTCGAGCGCGTTGAGTACCTTGGGCCGGTTGACGGTGACGGTGGCGACGGCGTCGTCGCGGGAAATCAGGATGCGTTCGTCGGACATGACTCGCGTCGCTCACTATACTCCAGCGGCCCCGGCGGCCGGCGGGGGCCGCCGTGGCGCTACAGCGGAAACGGGAAGAAGACCCACCCGAGCACCACGGCGGTGGCGACGAAGCCGGCGAAGATCAGGCCGCCAAATCGAAGCTGCTCTTTCGGCTCGTCCTTCTGCAGGACGGCGAACACCACCGAGACGAGCGCCGCGAACAGGATGAGCAAAAGGAAGTGACTGGCCATTGGACCTCTGGCGCCCCTACTTCCTACCGATCGCCACGTCGAAGGCGTCGAGACACACCAGCATGTTGAGGAGGCCGGACACGATCAGAAACGTGTTGCCATGCTCCCAGGTCGGCGCCACGACCTGGCCTTCTCCGAGACCGGCGACCGACGCCAGCAGATACGGCACGCCATTGCCGAGATCGGCGAAGGCCGCCAGAAAAACCAGCGGTCGCGACGGATCGAAGGGAGCCAGCATCCCGTCGAGCGCCAGCCCGATCACGAACATCAGCGGGATGGTAATTGCGAAGACGGTCCCCTTCTGGCGCCGGCCCAGCCAGAAATGCCCGCCTCCGGGCATCAACCACCCCAGCAGCGCCGCCGTGGCGGCCCGGGAGGTGTCTGGCGCCGGGGTCGGAGCGGGAGCCGAGCGCTGTCGCTCGGCTACTCGAACTCGCCGCGAATCACGAGACTTACGACCCATCCTACTGCCGCTCCCAACCACACCCCGGTCAGCGCCCGCCACATCGCGGACTCGTCGACCACGCCCGACCATTCTCCCACCAGCGTGAGGGCTGTTGGAATCGCGGCCAGCCCGACCACCCACTGCGCGAGCGTCGTTTCACCACCCGGCGCCGTCCAGCGTCCCGGAGCCAGCCAGAGCTGCCCGCTCAGGCGACGTCTGGGCACACACAACAACGCGCCGAACGCCGCCCCAAGATAGAGGCCGGCACAACGGGCGCACACCGGCATCTGGACGCCCCAGGGATGAAACGACCGTGCCGGCTGTTGATGACAGGCCGCGCCCGCCGCCAGATACACACCTGCCGACATCGCCACGACCGGCCGGCCGTCGACCTCTTGTCCCACGA
Organism: uncultured Acidobacteriota bacterium; assembly: GCA_913043805.1. GTDB lineage: Bacteria > Acidobacteriota > Vicinamibacteria > Vicinamibacterales > UBA8438 > UBA2994. The sequence goes on from CAJWMX010000116.1 coordinate 3,106, forward strand.
GCCAGGGCACGCCGATCAGCAGGCCGTTCCACAGCACGATCGCCGCAAGCAGACCGAAGAACAGCACCGTCCGCCAGCGCGCCGTGTCGAGTCGCGAGCTGTCGTCCGGCATCGGGGATCACAGCGCCTCGAAGTGTGTCAGGCGCTTGAAGTCGGCGAATCGAGCCTGCAACTCTTCGGGGGTCAGGCGAAGCAGCCGATCCAGTCCGAAGTCCTCCACGGCGAAGGAGGCCAGCACGCTCCCGGCGATGATGGCGCGCGTCACGACCGCCTCGCTCATCTCTCCGGCCGCGGCCAGATAGCCCATGAAGCCGCCCGCGAAGGTGTCGCCGGCGCCGGTCGGGTCGGCCACCTCTTCGAGCGGCATGGCGGGCGCGGCGAAGAAGCCTTCCTCGCGAGTCACCAGCACCCCGTACTCCCCACGCTTGATGATCAGCAACCGAGGCCCCATGGCCTGAATCGCGCGCGCCGCCTTCACCAGGTTCGCTTCGCCGCTGAGCTGTCGCGCTTCTTCGTCGTTGATCACCAGCGCGTCGACCCGCGCCAACACCTTGCGCAGCTCGTCCGGCGTCCCCTCGATCCAGAAGTTCATCGTGTCGGAGGCGACAAAGCGCGGTGACTCGACCTGATCGAGCACGTCCAGCTGCAGCGCCGGATGAATGTTGGCCAGGAACACGAACGGCGTGGGCCGGTAGGCCTCTGGCAGCGTCGGCTGGAACGACTCGAACACGTTCAGGTGGGTGTAGATCGTCTCCCGGCTGTTCAGGTCGTAGGAGTACTCGCCCTTCCACCGGAACGTCTCCCCGGGCACGCGCTGCAGGCCCGCCAGGTCTACCCGCCGCCCTCCGAACACCTCCATTTCGGTCTCGCCGAAGTCCTCACCCACCACGGCGACGAGACGCACATCGGTAAAGAAGGAGGCGGCTACGCTGAAATACGTCGCTGCACCCCCGACGATGCGAGACCGTTCGCCAAACGGTGTCTTCAGGGAATCGAATGCGACGGAACCGACGGTGAGTATGGGATGCACGTTTCGGGTCTCGGACTGAACTCGGAATGACGCCAACGACCGTCCGTCGGCGCGCCTTTGTCAGATGTACTTGCCGATGATCGGCGCCAGATCCCGTTTCGCGTCATCCGGAATCAGGTCGGGCCGCGTAATGATAGCCGAGCCGAGCGCGGTCGCACACTCGCAGCCTCGCTCGACCGGCAGGCGGGACACGGCCTCGCTGACCACCTGCTGCGCGGTCGCGGCGTTCTTGTTCAGAATCTCGATGATCATGTCGACGGTCACGTCGTCATGCCCTTCGTGCCAGCAGTCATAGTCGGTCACCAACGCCAGCGTGCTGTAGCAGATCTCGGCTTCCCGGGCGAGCTTGGCTTCCTGCAGGTTGGTCATGCCGATGATGTCCATCCCCCAGCTTCGGTAGAGCTGTGACTCGGCCAGGGTCGAGAACTGGGGCCCCTCCATGCAAACGTAGGTCCCGCCCCGATGGACGCGAGCCTCGGTCCCCTCCGCCGACTCGGCGGCGATACCGCTCAGCACCGTGCAGAACGGGTGCGCGAACCCTACGTGGGCGACGACGCCGTTGCCGAAGAACGTGCTGATTCGGCCGCGGGTGCGATCCAGGAACTGGTCGGGGATGACGATGTCGAGCGGGCGATACTCCTCCTGCAGACTCCCCACGGCGCTGGCCGACAGGATCCAGTCCACGCCCAGTGACTTCAGTCCCCAGATGTTCGCGCGGAAGTTCAGCTCGGACGGCATCAGCCGATGGCCGACGCCGTGGCGAGCCAGAAAGGCGACGCGCCTGTCGTTGAGGGTCCCCACCACGAAGGGTGCCGATGTCGACCCGAACGGCGTGTCGACCGCCACCTCCTCGCGGTCCGTCAGCGCCTCCATGTCATAGAGGCCACTGCCGCCAATGACCCCGATTCGCACCTCTCCAGCCTGTATGCTCAACGGTCCGTGCTCCTTTCGGACGCCGGCGTCTCCGGCATCTCTTTCAACTCGACCAGGACGCCCTGCGCCGCCGAGGGATGGATGAAGGCGACGAGGCTCCCGCCCGCGCCGGGCCGGGGTCGCTCGTCGACCAATCGAACGCCGCGCGCCTTCAGGCGGTCGAGCGCTGCCTGCACGTCGTCAACACGCAGCGTGATGTGATGGATGCCCGGCCCGCGCCGTTCGACGGAGCGGGCGATGGCCGATTGCGGCCCCGTCGCCTCGAGCAACTCGAGCGACGCATCGCCCACCGGCAGGAACTGGGCCCGCACCTGCTCGGACGCCACCTCCTCGGCGGGACCGAGCTCCAGACCGAGGGCGTCACGGTAGAACTCGAGCGCCGCGTCGAGATCGCGCACCGCGATCCCGATGTGATCCAGGGTTGCCTTCATACTCTCTCCGGAGCCTGCTCGCTCATGCCACCGACGGGCCGGACTCGCCTGGTCCGTTTTCCAGCAGCTCGTCGCCAGCCGTATAAAGGTCGACGCTTCGGTCGAGCACCCGCTCGACCGCCTGGGCAAAGCGCCCAGAGGTTGTGACCCGCCTGACCGCGCGGTCGGCTACCAACTGACGCAACCGGGCCGCGATGCGCGCGCGGCGCCGGCCGACGGCGTCCGTCCCTCCATGGTCCCGAAAGCGGTCGATGGTGTCCAGGACGTCGGCCACACCCTCGTAGCGCGTCGCGGTGGTCTGGAGTACTGGAGGGCGCCATGACTCGGGCGGCAGTTCAGCGAGACTCAACGCGGCCTCGATCTCGGTCGCCGCCCGACCAGCGCCGGCCAGGTCCGCCTTGTTGACGACGAACAGATCGGCAATCTCCATCACCCCGGCCTTGATCGCCTGGACGCCATCGCCGGTGCCCGGCATCGTCACCACCACCGTCACATCAGCCGCCCGGGAAATCTCCACCTCCGCCTGTCCGACACCGACGGTCTCGATCACCACCACCTCGAACCCCGCCGCATCGAGCACGAGGGCGGCGTCCCCGGTCGCCCGGGACAGGCCGCCCAGCTCGCCCCGGGTCGCCATGCTCCGGACGAACACGCCCGCATCGCCAGCGTGGTTCTGCATCCGCACCCGGTCGCCAAGGACCGCGCCTCCCGTGAACGGGCTCGACGGGTCGACCGCGAGCACCGCCACCTGACGACCACGCGTCCGCCACGCCGCCGTCATCCGATCGACCAACGAGCTCTTGCCCACACCGGGCGATCCGGTGACCCCGACCAGCAGGGCGCCTCCGCTCCTGGCGTGAACGCCGCCGATGATCGCGGCGGCGGCGACCGGATCGTTCTCGACCCGGGTAATGGCCCGCGCGATGCCTCGCCGATCACCAGCCAGCACCGCTGCGATGGTCGCCGCGTGGTCGTCCGACATGGCGTCAGTCGGCCTCCAGGTACTGCCGGGCGATCACCAGCCGCTGGATCTCGCTGGTCCCTTCGCCAATCGTCGTCAACTTCACGTCGCGAAAAAACTTCTCGGCCGGATAGTCCTTCACGAACCCGTAGCCGCCGTGGATCTGCACCCCTTCCTGGGCCACGTAGAACGCGGTCTCGCTCGAAAACAGCTTCGCCATCGCTGACTCGCGGGTGGTCGGTCGGTCCTGGTCGCGCAGATACGCGGCGCGATAGGTCAGCGCCCGCGACGCCTCGGTGCGGGTGGCCATGTCGGCCAGCTTGAACTGGGTGGTCTGGAACGAGGCGATCGGCTGTCCGAACTGCTCGCGGGACAACGCGTGACGGCGAGCCGCCTCGAACGCGCCCTGGGCCAGCCCCACCGAGAGCGCCGCGATACCGATCCTCCCGGCGTCGAGCACGCGCAGCGCATCGATGAACCCTTCCCCCAGCGCGCCGAGCCGTTGCGCGGCCGGCACGACGCAGTCCACCAACGCCACCTCGGCGGTGTCGCTCGCGCACATCCCGAGCTTGTTCTCTTTGCGACCCGGTTCGAGTCCGGGTGTGCCTCGCTCGATGATGAACGCCGAGATGCCGTGGTAGCCCGCGTCCGAATCGGTGAGGGCCATCACCACGTAGGTGTCGGCCACGCTGCCATGGGTCGTGAATGTCTTCGTCCCGTTGAGCCGCCATCCCTCGGAGACGGGCTCGGCGCGGGTGCGGGTGGCGCCGGCGTCACTGCCTGCCTGCGGCTCGGTCAGTCCCCAGGCCCCGAGGTGTCGCCCCTCGGCGAGCGGTGTCAGGTACCGCTCTCGCTGGGCATCGGTCCCGAATGCGTGGATGTGCGCGGCAGCGAGGCCGTTGTGCGCAGCGACCGAGAGGGCGACCGCCGGATCGACTCGGGCCAGTTCCTCAATACAGATGCAGTAGTCGATGGCGCCCATCCCGGCGCCCCCCCACCGCTCGGGGAACTGGATGCCCAGCAGCCCCAGCCCGGCCAGCCCGGGCAGCAACTCGGCAGGGAACCGCTGGGCCTCGTCCCACGTCATCACATGGGGCGCCATTTCGGTTTCGGCGAACTCGCGAACCGTCTGACGCAAGAGACGTTGGTCCTCGGTCGGCCGCAGGTCCATCGGTGGCGCACTCTATCACGGGAGCACGACCCCACTCTTTGCTATGATGCGAACGGAGCCTCCCCCCACGACACACCCCATGAAACGACCTCTTTTCCTGCTTGTCACGGCGGTGATGCTGCTGGGTCCGGCTGCGCGAGCCGACGCCGATCTGACCCTGTTCGTCGGCACCAACGCGGCCCCGGACAACCGTCCGGTTCGCGGCTTCAGTGCCGGACTGAGCCTGCTCGTCCTCGGGTTCGAGTTCGAGTACGCCGATACGGCTGAAGACCTAGATGCCGGTGTCCCGGGGCTCCGCACCGGGATGTTCAACCTGCTGGCCCAGACCCCGCTCAGCGTGGCCGGGCTGCAGTTCTACGGCACCCTGGGAGGTGGGTTGTATCAGGAGCG
>CAJWMX010000117.1 GCA_913043805.1 uncultured Acidobacteriota bacterium
CGACTGAGGCCGCAACGCAGTCCACGCGCCAGTGTCGCCGAGAAACCGCTAGAAGCCGATGGAGATTTCCTGCACGGCGTCGAAGTCGACCAGCGACTGGGTGTAGTCGAGAATCGCCCGCTGCTCGTTGTTGCGGGACGCCGCAAGATCGCGCTGCGCCTGGAACACGAAGAAGCTCGTCACCAGACCGACCTCGAAGCGACGCTGTTCGGCGTCGAGTCGCTGCTCGGCCAGCTCGCGTGCCACCTGGGTCGCTTCCACCCGCTGCAGGTTCGATCGCACGTTGCGAGCCGCATCACGAACCTCTGACGCAATCCGCACCTCGAGGCTTTGACGACTGACCTCCGCCTGCTCACGCTGGAGGCGCGCCCGCTCAAGCGCCGCGTCGGCCTGGCTCGTCCCGATCGGGTAACTCACGCTCACACCGACCGTCCAGTTGGGGAACTCATTGCCGAAGATGTCCCCCAGCACGCTGCCAAACGACATGTCCTCCTGCCCGACGACCGTCCCCGGGAACCCGCCAGTACGGATGAATCGGGTCCCGCCCAGCCCGCTGAGGTTGTAGTTCATCTGAAGGCTGACATCGGGGAGCTTCTGGTTCTCGAAGAACCGGATGTTGATGTCGTTGGCCTCCAGGTTCTTGTCGACGGTGTCCAGGTCCGTGCGCACGTCGAGCGCATTCCGGACCGCCGCGTCCACGTCGATCACCCGAGGCTCGAGCTCCGGACTGTCGCTGGGCTCTATCCGGGTGTCCCAGTAGTCGGGCACCTCGGGGTCGAAGATCAATGTCCGCAGCTGGTCCTCGGCTCGCGCGACCGCCGCCTCGGCGATGATGACCGCCTCCTCGTTGCGCGCCACCTCGGACTGCGCTTCCACGATGTCGATCGCCGCCATCGTGCCCACCTCGACCCGACGCCGGTTGTTGGCCAACGACTCCTCGGCCAGCGCCAGCGACTGCCGCTGCACGTCGAGCGACGAGGTCGCGAACACCAGATTCCAGTACGCGATCTGCACGTTCCGAGCCGTCAGCACCACGATCCGGCGCAGCTGAATGTCGGACAGGTCACGGTTGGCCTTCGCGATGGCAATCTGCTGCCGCGGCGCGTCGATCTTGAAGTCCCGCAGCAGGGGCTGTCGGTAGCTCAAACGGAGGTTCGACCGGAGAATGGGATCGAAGGACGAGAAGATGTTCGTCGTGCTCGACCGCGAGCCGTCCCAGCTGGCCGAATAGCTTCCGCCCATGAAGGGCACCGACTGGATCAGATCAAGACTGTCCTGCACCAGCGAGTCGGTCACCTTGAACTCGCCACCCTCGAAGATCGTCTGGGCCGGACTGTCGCGACTGTTTCGGAACAGGTTCGTGGAGAACTCGGGCGTGTAGATGGTGCGAGCCTCGGCCACGCTCAGATCCTGAATCAGTGGATTCAGTCGCTCGACGCGAAGATCGAGATTCTGCTCGAGCGCCAGCGTCACTGCCTCTGACACCGACAGCGCTCGCTCTGGTGAGGCCGGCTGCAGGCGGGTCGTGGGAAGCACGATCGCCGGTCGGTTAGATTCCGGCTCATTTGCCCCTTCCACTCCGGCGGGGCTTGGCCGCTCGGTCTGGGCGACGACGGGTGAAGCCACCAGCCCACACCAGACCATCAGGACAACGCTCAGGACCACGCTGCTCCTTCGCCCATTTCTTGACCACGTCGCGCGCATGCTGGGCTCCTCTCCTAGATTGTCGACAGGACGACTATCGGACACACTCTTGTCGATTGTCAAGGGGAGCACGCCGGTGCTCCGCGCAAGCCGACCTTCTGGAGTTTAGACGGTGAGAATACGCACCGGTTCTGGATTCGTCGAACGAAACCGACCAGCCCGCCGGCGACGTCACTCCGTGCGGAGAGCCGCCATCTGGTCGACCCGCGTGGCGCGACGGGCCGGCAGGTAGGCGGCGGCCGGCTCACCGAGTTCGCGCTACAACCGGCGTTCCGGGCGACCGCGAACGCGCATCTGGTGAGGATGAGCGCACTGGTCAAGGCGGCCGAGCTTCCGGGCTGGCCCGATCGCCTGGCGGAAATCGAGCGGCTGGGTTCACCCGCACCAGCCCCCGACCCGCAAACGCTACCGACGGGACGACGATGGCTACGTGGTCTACGGTGTCGGCCACGATGGCCAGGACGATGGTGGCGATCTCGGCCAACTCAACCCCTACGGCGTCGGCTGGACCGTGCCCGTCGACGAGAGCCCCGACTGGGGCGTGCGGGTCCGGCTGCCGACCGGGGCGGCTGACTCGGCCGCGAACTAGCCTGCGACCAGACCAGTCGCACCGCACCGACGTCTAAATACCCAGCGGGTCGCTGCCCGCGGGAGGATACCCATGACCCGCCTGCTGACCTTGACCACCTGCGCCCTGATGACCACCGCCGGCGTCGGTGTTGCCCAGACGCCGGCCGACCTGTCGCTACCCACCGCGCGCATCGCCTATTTCGACGCCCAGCGGGTCGCCGCAGAATCGACCACGGGCCAGAGCATGTTCGCCGAGCTCGAGTCGTTCCGCACCGAAGCGTCGGCCGAGATCGACGAACGGAATCAAGCGCTCGTCGCCGAGCAGCAGCGCCTGGAAAGCCAGGCGGCGATCCTGACCGCCACCGCCCGCCTCGGCCTCGAACGTACCATCCAGCGGAGCCAGCTCGATATCGAACGGCTCCTCGAAGACAGCCAGGCCGAATTCCTCGGGCTGCAACAGAAACTCGAAGCCGGCTTCCAGGTGCAGCTGGAGCCGATCGTGGCCACGATCGTGGCCGAGCTCGACGTGCATTTCCTGTTCGAACGGACCGCCGTGCCGCTGGTCTGGGCCGACCCGTCCTACGACCTGACCGACCAGATCATCGAACGCCTGGACGCCGAGTAGGCTCGCCCTCAGGCGCTTAACCGTTCGCTCCAGACCCGTCCGGCGTTCTCCTGATGTGGCCCACCCTCACGTATGGCCCCGCTCAGGCGCTGGTGATACGATGGCCGGCCCCCGTAGGCATCCCGTGGCGACGCCGGTGTCGCCAGGTATCTGGAGCTGATTCATGCATCGACAGATTCGACGGCTGGGACTCAGATTGTGCGCTCTGCTCGCGTTCGCCCACCACGCCAATGCGCAAGTGATCCCCTTGAGTTTCTCCGAGCTCGTCGCCGAGGCCGATTCCATCGTGGTCGCCGAAGCGATCGAAGCCCGGTCCGAATGGGTCAACGTGGGCGCGTCACGCCACATCGTGACTCGCATGACTTTCCGGGTCGAAGACACCGTGAAGGGCTTGAGCCGGATCCTGCTCCCGCTCGAGTTCCTCGGCGGGCAGGTCGGCGACATGCGCCAGGAGGTGTCCGGTGTCCCGCGGATCGACATCGGCAACCGCGCGGTGCTGTTCGTCTCGGCAGACCGCGCCGCCAGCCCGATCGTCGGCCACATGCAGGGCCACTTCCCGATCAATCGGGCCCCGGACGGGACCGACTACGTCACCCTGCACAACCGCCGTACGTTCTCCGCGGTCGCCCAGATCGGCGACCCCGTGCTGGTCAGCCAGGTGGCGCTGCCCACGATGACGCTCGACGCCTTCCGTAACGAGATCGGCGTATTGGTGCGCTGAGGCGCGACAAGGAGAGTTGCACATGTCTCAATTCAAACGCACCGCCATTGCCTTGGTCCTCATCGCCCTGACCACGGGAGCCTACTCGGTCCTGAGCTTCGCACTCATGGACAACCGGTGGGACGAAGGCCCGATCAGCATGGAGCTGCAACTGGGCGACGCGCCCGGCGGCCTGATCGATGGCGCGGCCAACTGGAACGCCTGCGCCAACAACGCGCTGTCGAACTGGAACGCCGTCCTCGGCCCGACCGGCCGCAGCTTCAACGCGGTCATGGGCTCGACCCGCACCCCCGCCGAGCCGGATGAAGTCAACAGCGTGTTCTTCTCCGGCGACATCTTCGGCACGCCGTTCGGCGACAGCACGCTGGCCGTCGCCAGCACCTGGATCATCGCCCAGGACGGCATCGACCGCCGGGTCGAGTCGGACATCATCTTCAACAACGCCAAGAGCTTCAACTGCTACCGCGGACCACTCCGCGGCCTCGGCGCGACCCCCGAGAGTACCGGCGTCGACCTGCAGCGGGTCGCGGAGCACGAGTTCGGTCACACGCTCGGCCTGCTCCACCCGGACGAGAACGGGCAGACGCAAAACGCACTGATGAACGCGTTCATCAGCGACCTGGACACGATCCAGACCGACGACATCCAGGGCGCCCTGACGCTCTACGGCGTGGCCGTCACCGGCATTCCGTTCCCGCCGCGCAACGAGGCGCTGGACTACTTCCTCAGTCTGGAGAACGAGTATCTGGACACGCTGGGCCGTCAGCAGACGAACCAGGGGTTCGTCGACGCGGAAGGCACCGCGGTCTGGCTCCCAGAGTGGCTCCGCTACGTGCTGAACGGCTGCACGTCCGCTCAGGCGACCGACCGCGTGCTGCTGCAGATTCGCGGGCAGGGCATCCAGCCGGTCTGCGGCGTGGTCGCGGAAGGCACCATCAACTTCCCGCCGCGCAACGAGTCGCTCGACTTCCTGCAGGCGCTCGACACCTTCTACCGCGACGAGCTGAGTCGGGCGGTCATCCTCAGCTTCGTGGATCTGGAAGGCAAGGCCGTCTGGATGCAGGAATACCTGCGCTACCGCGTCAACGGCTGCAACAACCAGCAGGCCACCGACCGCGTGTTCCAGCAGATCCGGGGCGGAGGTATCGCGCCCATCTGCGCCACCTAGTAGTTCCCTCGCCGGCCGGGCCAGGTGGTCCGGCCGGCGACACGCTTCCCATTCTCTGGGCCGATGCCGCAGAGCACCTTCTACAAGCTGGGCCGCCTCGCAGGCGGCAAGGTTCGCAAGGCCAAGTGGATGTGGCATTCACTGGCCGGCGACGAGCCTGAGGCGATCGAAGCCGAATACGGCGTGGGTCGCGATATGGCCGCCGTGGTCCGCGAGCGCAGCGGCGTCGACGACCCGACGCTGTCGCCCCTTCTCGATGAGACCCTCGGCCGCCTGACCCCGGTGGTGCGGAACAAGCTGCACCGCTTCCATGTCGGGCTGGTCGATGAACCGGAACCGACCGCATACGCATTGCCGGGCGGCTTCATCTTCGTGACCCGCTCACTGACCACGTTGTGCGAGCGAAACCGTGACGAGCTGGCGTTCGTGGTGGCGCACGAGATGTCCCACGTCATCCGGCGTCACGCCATCAACCGCGTGCTGCGACAAACGGCCTACTCGGCCGCCTCGGTACTGACGCCCGGGCGGGGCGCCATCGGCCCCTGGCTCCGCAAGGTGGGACTCGAGTGGCTCGAACGCGCCTACTCGCAGGATCAGGAGTTCGAGGCGGACGCGCTCGGAGGACTGATGGTGCGCGCGGCAGGCTACGAGCCGGAGGGCGCCATCCGTCTGTTCGAACGGTTCCGCGCTCTGGACCCCAGCGGTGGCGAAGACGACACTCTGGGCACCTACCTGTCTACCCACCCGCCGGTGGACGAGCGGATCTCCCGTTTGCGGAAACGTCTGGCGAAGCAAAAATCCTAGCGGGCTACTCGCCCGCGTCGGAGTCGTCGGTGAGGGCGGCGGTCAGCTCACCCAGTGCGGTGCGCTGTGCCTTGTACTCACGCAGGATGTGGCCCGCATCGTTGCCAATCTGCGTCAGCTCCGTGTTCTGGAACCAATCGCCCGCCTTCGTGCGCGCGGCGATGTCGGTCGCAATCAGGGTCTGCTCGATCACCAACGAGGTGTCGCGCTCCACGAGCGCGATCACGTCCCGTACGGCCTGCTTCAGATCCGGATCGTCGACCCGCTCGGCCAATATACGCAGCGGCGCCAGCGGATCGGCAGGAGCGTCAGTCATGATGCGATGCGTTGGAATCCGGATCGGCGACCACGCCCATCAGGCGGCGCGGCGAGGGCCGCGAGGCGGAGAGCCCGGACGCCGGGTGCCAGCCATGCGGACACGATGGACGCTGGAACCACCCCAGGGCCGTCATCGCCAGGGCCACGCGAGCCGAAGGCCTCGGAACGACTGGTCGGAGTCGACAGCGGGCGCTGGGTCACGTCGGCGTGCTTGGGCCCTTTGATGGGCCACCAGATGTTGGCGATCATGGAATAGACATACCCGCGGACACCACGCCACGCGTAGTTGCACGCGTTGCAGCGATACCACGTCCCGCCGACACTTCGAACTGTCTCGTGTGACGCCCGCTTGCCACAGCAGATGCAGGTAGTCTTCATGACCGTGCGTCCCCAGGTCGTTCCTGACACATAGACGCCGACCTGCGCCCGGGCGTTTCTCTCGAGCCAGCGTTCCCTGCGACTCGGCTACCGGACCTACGTGACCCACATAATACGCCTTTTCCGTTACCCAATAAACCCCTTCTTTACAGGATGTTGGGTCGATCCGAAGCGACGTGCTCACCGCGGGGCCGGCGTCCAGCGACGGACCACCTGGGCACGGGTGTCGTCGGCGATCTACCTGAGCTCGGTCTGGCCGGTCGGCACCCACACCGGTCGTCGTCTCAAGGTCGTGGCAGTGCAGCGCCCATGGCACCAAGGGAGTAAGCAAGCTCCATTCCTGAAAGCCGCGATCAGCGCTTCCCGCCAAAAGTGGCACGAGACGACCGAATTTGACGGAATTCCGTCGACCGAAACGGGTGAGTTCGTCGTGACGATGACGGATCTGAAATCGGGACGCCCCCGCCACGAAGGAGGCAGCCATCGTCGACTTATAATGGCCAGACCATGCGCCACACGCTGTTGACATGGCTGTGTCTCTCGCTGGCCGCGACCGGGTGCGGAGGCACCGATGGCGACGCCGCCAGTGGCAGCGGCGAATCGGTCCTCCTCTCGGTCGACCCCCAGGCCAAATGGCGGGCCCTGCGGATCGAGGGGGCCACCGATCTCCCCGATGGCGCCATCGTCTCCTACCGGGTCACGCATTCGGTCGCGAATGAGCTGCCGCCCGGCGAGTGGCCCGCCACGAACCTGATCGAGGACGGGACGTCCGTGGTCCAGGACGGCGTGTACTGGGCCGAGCTGAACACCACCTACTGGCCCGCGGGCGAGGTCGACGTGCGGGTGCAGTTTCCCGTCGCCCCCCAACCGGATCACGTGCGCGGACGATACGGCAACTTCGGCGAACGGCTGACGGGCGACAACATCCAGTCGCTCGGGGGCGGGTCGAACGTGGTGGTGGCCGAACAGACACTCGAGTGGACGCGCTAGTGGCTGGCGCCGGCCGCTTCTTCCGCCCCGCCGTCGACCGCCTCGAACCCTATGCCCCGGGGCGACAGCCGGCCCCCGGCGCACGGGTGGTCAAGCTCAACACCAACGAGAACCCATACCCGCCCAGTCCGGCGGCGCAAGCGGCGCTCGCCGCCGTCGACGTCGACGGCCTGCGCCGGTATCCGGACCCGATGGCGGCCAGCTTCCAGCAGGCGGTGGCCGACACGCTCGACGTCGCGCCGGACTGGGTGCTGGCCGGCAACGGCAGCGACGATCTGCTCACGATGCTGCTGCGGGCGGTCGCCGGCCCCGGCCGGGCGGTGGCCTACCCCACCCCCACCTACGTGCTGTATCGCACGCTGGCCGCCATGCAGGAAGCTCCAGTCGTGGAGGCGCCGTTCGACGCGGACTACCGGCTCCCGGTCGCCCCCCTGATTGACGCCGGGGCGGCGCTGACCTTCGTGGCGAACCCCAATAGCCCGTCCGGCACACTGGCCGCAATCGAAGATCTCGACCGGCTGGCTGCCGGGCTCAGCGGGCTTCTCGTCATCGACGAGGCCTATGTCGCCTTCGCCGAAGGCGACGGACTGGGACTGGTGCGTGCCCACGACAATGTGCTGGTCCTGCGCACCCTGTCGAAGAGCCACGGGCTGGCCGACCTGCGTCTGGGCTTTGCCGTGGGGCGGCCGGAGGTGCTGGCCGGCCTGACCAA
>CAJWMX010000118.1 GCA_913043805.1 uncultured Acidobacteriota bacterium
CTCTACCTGCACGCCTGGTCGAACGCGCCGGTCTGCGCACCTGCTCGTACGGCCATCATCACCGGGATGTATCCGACGGCGCTCGGAGCCCAGCACATGCGGAGCCAGGTGCTCCTTCCTGACGGCGTGCCGCTGTTTCCACAGCTGCTGCGCGAAGTCGGCTACTACGCGACGAACAACGCCAAGGAGGATTACAACGTCGTCAAGCCGGGACGGGTCTGGGACGAGTCCTCCAACGAGGCGCACTACCGCAATCGGCCTCACGGCGCGCCCTTCTTCGCGGTGTTCAATCTCGGGATCACCCACGAGAGCAGCATCTGCCGCCGATCTCACGAGGCGGTGCACGATCCGGCTGGTGTGCGGGTACCTGCCTATCATCCGGACACGCCCGAAGTGCGGCAGGACTGGGCGCAGTACTACGACCGGATACACGCCACTCGCGACCTCGGGTTCCTGCCCGAGCCAGAGATGCTCGCTCGGGCTGGAGACGGCGCGCCATTCGATCTGACCCGTGACCCCACTCGCTATCCGTTCGAGACGATCTACGAGGTCGCCGAGTTGGCGACACGACTCGAGGACGACGCCACCGATCAGCTGGTCGAGGCGCTAGGCCACGCTGATGCGGCGGTGCGCTACTGGGGGGCGGTCGGTCTGCTGGCTCGAGGGGCCTCCGCCGTGGGTGCGGCGCACGCGGCGCTGGTCCGCGCGCTCGACGATCCGAGCCCGACCGTGCGAATCGCCGCCGTCGAGGCCCTTGGCCGCTTCGGCTCGCCCGAGGACGCCGACGCGGCGGTCGAGCGGTTGCTGGCGCTGGCGGACGTCGAGACCACCGACCTGTTCACGACGGTGATGGCGCTCAACGCGCTCGACTACCTCGATCGGCGGGCGGAGGGTGCCGAGGAGATCATCCGCTCGTTGCCCCGCGTGCGAGAGGGCACCCGCCAGCAGTACCGTATCTACGTGCCGCAACTCCTCGACAAGATCCTCGCCGACCTGGACTAGACCCGGTCGGTCCGCATTCATCGCTCACCTCGGAGGACGCATTCGATGTCGCTCGATCACTACGTCACCCTCGGCCGCTCGGGACTCCGAGTCAGCCCGTTCTGCCTCGGTGCCATGACTTTTGGGGAGGACTGGGGCTGGGGCTCCAGCGTTGCCGATTCGGAGGCCATCCTGACCCGGTTCATCGAGGCGGGCGGCAACTTCATCGACACGGCCAACGCCTATACCAAGGGACACTCGGAGCAGATCATCGGCGACTATGTCCGGGGCAGCGACGTGCGCCGCGACCAGCTCGTGGTCGCCACCAAGTTCTTCGCGAACCTCTACCCCTCAGATCCGAATGGCGGAGGTGCGAACCGGAAGTCGGTGGTTGCCGCGTGTGAGCATTCCCTCCGTCGCCTCCAGACCGACTACATCGACCTGTACTGGATGCACCTGTGGGATCGCTTCACGCCGATCGAGGAGACGATGCGCGCCCTCGACGATCTCGTGGCCGCGGGCAAGGTGCGCTACATCGGCTTCTCGGATACGCCAGCGTGGAAGGTGGCCCAGGCGCAGGTCATCGCCAGCTTCCGCGGCTGGGCACCGCTCGTGGCGTTGCAGATCGAGTACTCCCTCCTCGAGCGCACGGTCGAGGGCGAGCTGATACCCATGGCCGAGGAGCTCGGCCTTGGTGTGACCCCGTGGTCGCCGCTACGAGGCGGCGTGCTCTCCGGCAAGTACACACGTGAGAACCAGGACACCGTCGACCCGGGTCGAGGCGAGCGAGTGAAGATGTTTCTCAACGAAAGCACCTTCGGCATCATCGACGAACTGATCCGGATTGCGGGTGAGCTCGAGACCAACCCGGCGGCGGTGGCGCTGTCCTGGGTCCAGTCGCGTCCAGGGGTCGACTCGACCATCATCGGGGCCAGGACGATGGCGCAGCTCGAAGGGAACCTCGCCGGGCTGGAGGTGACGCTCGACGAGACCCAGATGACGGCGCTCGATGAGGCCTCGACGCCGACTCACAGCTTCCCGACGCCGTTTCTCCACATGGCTCCGACGATTATGCACGCGGGCGCCACCGTCGACGGCGTGGCGTCGGAACCGTGGCCAATGGCTCCGAAGAGCGAGGAGGAACGCTACTAGGGCTGCTCGGTGGTTTCCCCGAGCGGGACGTCGCGCAGGCGTTCCTGCACGGTGCCGGCGATGCCCAGGGTGGTGTCGGCGCCGAGGCGGGCCAGCAGTTCGGCGGTCTCGGGCCAGCTCTGGAACTGGAACGACTGCTTGGCGCCTTCCGCCATCCGGTAGGCCGTTCGACCCCGGAAGTCGCGGGCGTCGATGTCGGCCCCCTGTGCGACCAGATACTCCACGACTTCGTTGAGGCCGCGGAACGTGGCGCCGTGCAGGGCGGTAAAGTCAGCCTCGTTGGTGGCGTTGACGTCCGCCCCCGCTTCCACGAGGAATGCCACCGCCGCCTCGGCGCTACGCGCGCGTACACCGCGCGGCTCGCGGGGGGTGTAGGTGGCCTTGCCCAGGCCGGCGGCCGCCATCAAGGGCGTGGTCCCATCGTCCGTGGTCAGGGTGATGTCGGCGCCACCCTCGACCAGCGCCTGCAGGACGTCGACGCTGCTCGACTGGAAGCTCGGGATGACGCCGTAGATCAAGCTGGGCGCGCCGTTCATCTCGAAGGCCGCCACCCACAGCGGCGTGGCGCCACGCAGGTCGCCGGTGCCAGGGGCGAACGGTTCGAAGGCGCCCTTCTTCGGATAGCCGATGTAGAACATCAGCATCGCCGATTCGGTGATCCGCGCGTTCGGGTCGGCCCCACGGGCGAGCAGGTCCTGGATGAGCCCGAGCCGGGCGTCGGCGCGGAGTCGTCCGCCGCCGATCGGACCGTGGCGCCGCGTCCATTCCGAAACCCAGGTCGACACCGAACCGGCGGCCGCGTGGAGGGCGCTGAAACCGCCCATCCAGCCGTTCGGGTCGGCGCCCTCTTCGAGCAGGAAATGGGCAAACGGCGCCCGTCCCGCCGCGATGGCGAAGGTCAGGGCATGGGTGCCGTCCTCGCTGAGCGCATTGACGTCGACGCCCGCGTCGACGAGCGCGCGACCCATCTCGATGTCACCGGTGCGCGCCGCGAACATCAGCGGGGTGAAGCCGGGGTTCGCCTCAATCGTCGGGTCGGCTCCTCGTGCCAAGAGCAGACGCACGATCTCGTGGTGTGGCGTCGCCAGCGCCCACATCAGCGCGGTGCTGTTAGTGTCACGGGTGACCGCGTTTACCTGCGCTCCCCGATCGAGTAGCAAACGGACCAGTTCGACGTTCCCGGTGTGGGAGGCGGTCATCAGCGGGGTCAGTCCGCTGGTTTGCCTGGCGGCTGCGTCGGCCCCGGCGTCGAGCAGCGCCGTAGCCATCGCCACGCTCGCGTTCTCGGCCGCCCGCGCCAGTGGGGTCACGCCGTGGTCGTCGGCCAGGTTCGGGTCGGCTCCAGCCGCCAGCAGACCGGTCGCCGCGTCGAGGGCGTTCCAGTGCGCCGCCCAGAGCAGCCCCGTGGCGCCGTCCGCGCGCGCGACGTTGGGGTTGCCTCCCTCGTCGAGGAGCGTCTGTACCTCGGTCCATTGCTGGTCGGCGGCAAACCGGACCAGATCGGGAGTCTGGGCTGCGGCTGAGGTGACGGCAGCGACGACGGCGAGCGAGAGAAGCGCGGTACGCAGGCGCGGCATGGGTCCCTCGTGAGTTGCTGGATCTTCCGGCACTATAGCGCAGACCCGGCGCCGAGTTGCAAGCTCATCGGGCCAGCTGGGGTAACATACGCCAGTCCCCGGTAGTTCACATCCTTAATAAGGGTAGGGAGCGCAATGCAGCTGGTATGGCGGACGGTCGTCCGAGGCGTCTGGACCTTGGGCATCGTGGCGTGCGTCTTCGCAGGCGTTGAACCGGTGCGGGCACAGACGGCCGCCGGCGGGCAGGCTCTCCTTCAGGAGTACTGCGTCCGCTGCCACAACGACCGCCGGCTCACGGGCGGACTCTCTCTCGAAGGGGTGCAGGCGGACGATCCGACCGCGCACGCGGAGATCTGGGAGAAGGTCCTCCGAAAACTGCAGGCTCGTTCCATGCCGCCGGTCGGCGCGCCCCGCCCGGACGAGGCGGTGTACGCCCAGGTGATCGGGTCGCTCGAACGGGCGATCGACAACGCGGCCGACGCCGCCCCGCGTCCGGGCCGCACCGCGTCCTTCCGCCGGCTCAGTCGCACCGAGTATCAGCACGCCATTCGCGATCTGCTGGATCTCGAGGTGGACGTGACCGGGTGGTTGCCTGGTGACGACGCCGCCTACGGGTTCGACAACAACGGCGACGTGCTGTCGATGTCGCCCGCCTTGCTCGATGCCTATCTCACGGCGGCGAGCCGAATCAGCCGTCTGGCGGTTGGCGACATGTCAGCCGGCGCCGATGTCGCCAGATACCGGTTTTCGAAGTCGCTCCTACAAGAGGACCAGGTCGAAGGGCTGCCGTTCGGGTCGCGAGGCGGCGGCGCCGTGCGGCATTACTTCCCGCTGGACGGAGAGTATGTGCTGAAGCTCGACCTGGCCGGTCCGCGCAGCCAGTCAGAAACCATCGAGATCCGCCTCGGCGGCGTCAAGGTGGGCGAGGTGGCCTCGGATGCCCGTCCCGGCCTTGGTGGAGACCCGATCGGAACCGAATTGCGGATCCAGGCCGAGGCAGGCGCGCAGACGCTGGGCGTCGTCTTCCTGAAGCGGATGCTGGCGCCCGAGGGCCGGTTCCCGGCGTACTTCCCCTGGGCCAACAGTGCGGTGTTCCCGACGACGTTCGGTGCCAGCACGTATCTGCATCTCGACGGCATCGAGATCACCGGGCCGTTCGAGCCGACCGGGGTCGGGGACACACCAAGCCGGCGACGCATCTTCAGCTGTTACCCCGAGGCCGACGAGCTGGCTGAGGCGTGCGCCAGGAATATCTTCGGCCGCCTCGCTCGTCACGCGTATCGGCGGCCGGCGACCGAGGACGATCTCGAGGTGCTGCTCCGGTTCTATCGGGACGGACGCGCCGAGGCGGGGAGCTTCGACGACGGTATTCGCGTCGCCCTCAGCCGACTGCTGGTGGACCCCGATTTCCTGTACCGGGCCGAGCTGGATCCGCCGGGGGCGACCGCTCCGTACCAGCTGTCCGATCTCGAACTGGCGTCCCGTCTCTCGTTCTTCCTGTGGAGCAGCCTGCCGGACGGTGAACTCCTCACCGCGGCCGAAGCGGGACGGCTGTCGTCCGCTGACGAGCTCGCGACCCAGGTGCGACGGATGCTGGCCGACGAGCGGGCCACCGCGCTCGTCTCGGACTTCGCGGCCCAGTGGCTGTTCCTGCGCAACCTGCGGATGGTGTCGCCAGACCGGTTCCAGTTCCCCGAGTGGGACGACGATCTGCGCGCCGCCATGGCCCGCGAGACGGAACTGTTCCTCGATCACCAACGGCGCGAGAATCGTCCCGTGGCCGAGTTGCTGACCGCGGAGTACACGTTCGTTAATGAGCGTCTGGCTCGCCACTACGGACTCGACGACGTGTACGGCACGCAGTTCCGACCGGTCGACCTTCCCGGTGCGCGGCGCGCCGGCCTGCTCGGGCATGCGAGCATCCTGACCGTGACGTCGATGCCGAATCGCACCTCTCCGGTGCTGCGTGGGAAGTGGCTGCTCGAGAATCTGCTTGGCATGCCTCCTCCGGCGCCACCGCCCGACATTCCCGAGCTGCCGGAGAACGAACGAGGCGATGCGTCCCGTTCGATCCGCGAGCGGCTCGAGCAGCACCGCGAGAACCCGGTGTGCGCGAGCTGTCACGCCACGATGGACCCGCTGGGCTTCGCTCTGGAGTCGTTCGATGCCATCGGACGCTGGCGGACGCGTGATGATGGCCTGCCGGTGGATGCGCGTGGCGCCCTGGTCGACGGTACCGAGATCGATGGTCCGCGCGGACTTCGGGAAATGCTCGTGAGCCGGCAGGACGAGTTCGTCCGGACGTTCATCGAGAAGCTGATGACGTTCGCGCTGGGTCGTGGCGTGGAGTACTACGACATGCCGGCCATCCGGAAGATCCTTCGCGAGACGGCCGACCGGGATCACACGTGGGAGTCGGTGATCCTGGGCATCGCGGAAAGTGCGCCGTTCCAGATGCGTGAGCGGCGCGACGACGCTGTCCCGGTCAACTGACCGGAGACCGACGGAACACGATCGGGTAGGAACAGGAGCCTCCTATGTACATCACCAGGAAGGCGCTGCCGCGACGCACGGTACTCCGCGGTCTGGGCGCCACCATCGGGCTGCCGTTGCTCAATGGCATGGTGCCGGCCATGACGGCGTTGGCGCGAACCGCCGCCGCCCCGGTCAGGCGTTTCACGACGGTGTATGTCGGGAATGGCGCCGCGGTCGGTTACTTCACTCCCGAGCAGGAAGGGGCGGGCTACGCGCTGACCCCCATTCTCGAGCCGTTGGCGCCGATGCGCGATCGGGCGTTGGTGCTCACCGGCATCGACAATCCGCCGGCGTTGGCGCTCGAAGGCGAACCGCGGGGCGGACACGGACGGATCCCCTCGGCCTTCATGAGCGGCATCCATGCCAAACCGACGGTCGGTGCCGACTACCAGTCTGGCGTCACCATCGATCAGATCGTCGCGAATCATCTGGGCGAAGACACCCAACTGCGCTCGCTCGAGCTCTCGATGGACTCGCCAGAGTTCGGTGGGACCTGTGACACCGGCTTCGCCTGTGTTTACACCAACACCCTGTCCTGGCGCGGGCCGACCACTCCGCAGCCGATGCAGAACAATCCTCGACTGGTGTTCGAGCGGATGTTCGGAGAAGGCGGCACGACCGACCCGGAAGTGCGTCTGGCGCGCTGGCGGCAACGGGCGAGCATTCTCGACTCGGTGCGAGACAAGGTCGACGGGCTGGGCGGGACCCTCGATACGGAGGACCGCGCGAAACTCGACGATTACCTCGACGCGATCCGGGACGTTGAGCGTCGGATCCAGTTGGCCGAGGAGCAGAGCGAACGGGAGATCCCTGAAGTCATCCAGCCGGCCGGTGTGCCGGAGACGTTCGCCGAGCACGCGGAGTTGATGTTCGATCTCCAGGTGCTGGCCTTCCAGGCGGACCTCACGCGGGTCACCACATTCATGCTGGCTCGCGAGCTCAGTGGTCGCGCCTATCCCGAGATCGGGGTCTCGGAGGGTTTCCACGCGATTTCCCATCACGGCAACAACCCGGAGAAGATCGCCGACCAGGCCAAGATCAACGCGTACCACACGGCGAAGGTCGTCTACTTCCTCGAGCGGCTGCAGTCGGTGCCTGATGGCGACGGGACGTTGCTTGACAATATCCTGGTGCTGTTTGGCAGCGGGATGGGGAACAGCAACGAGCACGATCCCCGCCAGTTGCCACTGGTCCTGGCCGGTGGATTGGGTGGTCGTCTGAAGGGCGGGCGCCACATCCGATATCCCTCGGGTACGAGGTTGACCAACCTGCACATGACGCTGCTCGCCAAGCTGGGTGTTCCGGTCGAGTCGATTGGCGACAGCACGGGGCATCTCGAGGTGGATCTGCTGTGAGCCGTCTTCGCACGGGGCTGATCGTGTTCGCGTTGGCCGGTGTCGCGTCGGTGTCGGTCGCGCGAGCCGTCGTCGAAGCCCCGCTGGTTGAGGCCGCCTCTCGGGGTGACGTCGCGGCGGTCCGCGCCGCGCTCGAGGCGGGTGCCGATGCCGACCAGCGTCAGGGTGACGGTGCCACCGGGCTCCACTGGGCCGTCCATCGGGGCGACCTCACGTTGGTGGAGATGCTGCTCGCGGCTGGCGCCACCGTCGACGCCGTCAACGATCTGGCGGTGACGCCATTGCTCCTGGCCGCATCCAGTGGGCAGGTTGCGGT
>CAJWMX010000119.1 GCA_913043805.1 uncultured Acidobacteriota bacterium
ACCGGCCACCGCCGCCGCCAGCCCCGTCGCGATCGTCTCCTTGTGCTCCTGCCCAGGCTCACGCAGATGCACGTGCATATCGATTAGCCCGGGGCAGACGACACAGCCATCCGGCACCTGGAGTTCCCGCCCCCCGGTGGGCACGGCCAGGTCCGGACCGACCTTCGCCACCCGCCCGGCTTCGATCAGCACGTCGGCGACCCCGTCGAGCTCGTTCACCGGGTCCACGACCCGTCCCCCCCGAAGCAGGACGGCATCAGCCACTCTGACCTCCCGCCAACAGATACAGCACCGCCATCCGGACCGCGACCCCGTTGGCGACCTGTTCGAGAATGACCGACCCGGGACCATCCGCCACATCGGACGCGATCTCGACCCCACGGTTCATCGGACCGGGGTGCATGACGATGGCGTCCGGGGCAGCTCGGCGGAGCCGCTCGGTTGTCATGCCGAAGCACCGGAAATACTCGCGGAGCGAGGGAAAGAAGTGCCCACGCATCCGCTCGAGCTGAATCCGGAGCAACATGACCACATCCGCCCCGTCGACTGCGTCGTCGATGGACGAGGTGGCCCTGACACCGAATCTGGCGGCCTCGGGCAGCATCAGCGTCGCCGGTGCGCACACGGTCACCTCGGCGCCCAGCGCCTTGAGCAGCAGCAGGTTCGAACGCAACACCCGGCTGTGCAGCAGGTCGCCGACGATCGAGACCCGTAGTCCTTCGAACCGTCCCTTGTGTTCACGGATCGTCAGCGCGTCGAGCAGCGCCTGGGTCGGGTGCTCATGCATCCCGTCCCCGGCATTGATCACGCGAGCCTTGCACAGCCTGGCCACGAGATGACCGGCGCCGGCGGCGGCATGTCGCACCACTATGACGTCAGGGGCCATCGCCTCGAGATTGAGGACGGTGTCGGCCAGCGTCTCGCCCTTCGCCAGGCTCGACCCGCTGGCCGCCACGTTCACCGTATCGGCGCTGAGCCGCTTCTCGGCGATCTCGAACGAGGTACGCGTGCGCGTGCTCGCCTCGAAGAAGAGATTGACGACCGTCTGGCCGCGCAGAGCCGGCACCTTCTTGATGGCCCTGGTGCCGACCTCCTTCATCGCCTCGGCGGTGTCGAGAATCAGCAGAATCTCGTCGGGAGATAGATCGCCGATGCTCAGCAGGTCCGTGGTCCGGAGACCTGCGGGTGTCGACAGGACCGACGTGCCGGAACTGGCGTCGGCGCCGCGGGGAGTATCAGCCGTCGGAGGCATCTTCTATCACCACCTCGTCGCGGTCTTCGACCTCCGAGAGCCGGACCTGCACGCTCTCCTGCAGCGATGTCGGGAGGTTCTTGCCAACATAGTCGGCCTTGATCGGAAGTTCTCGGTGCCCGCGGTCCACCAGGACGACGAGTTCGATGGTCCGGGGACGCCCGAAGTCGATCAGGGCGTCGAGCGCGGCGCGGATCGTGCGGCCGGTGTACAGCACGTCGTCAACCAGCACGATGCGGCGATCGTCGATTGAAAAGTCGATCTCGGTTCGCCTGAGCACCGGCTGGGGCCCCACCGGGTGCCGCATCAGATCATCACGGTAGAGCGTGATGTCGAGCACGCCGGTCGGCACGTCCACCTCGGCGATCTCGGCCAGTGCCTTCGACAATCTCCTGGCGATCGGGACCCCTCGCGTACGGATGCCGATCAGGGCAAGGGATTCGAGCGAGTGGTGACGCTCCACGATCTCGTGGGCGATCCGCGCGATGGTACGCGCGACCTGGTTCGAGGACATCACGACCGGCATGGGACCTCCCGAAGACCGGCGGACGCACCGCGACCTGATCTGACCGCGCGGAGACTCTGGACGTGGACCGAAGGAAGGCTAGGTCGGGGCACGGAGCGTTCTCTTTGCGACCTCACAGGGTTCGCATTAAAGAGTCAATCGATCATAATGCCCACCGGGCACCGGCGCAAGACGACGCGGCCCAGGGACGCCACGGGCCTTCAGGTATACTCGGCGCGTATGCCGGTCGACGTCGACGCCGTCGTCATATCCAACACCCAACTCTCGGATTTCTACAACGTCGTGGCGCTCGCCGCCCCTGACGTGGCTCGCCAGGCCCGACCGGGTCAATTCGTGATGGTGAAGCCGGATCAGGGCTATGACCCGCTCCTCCGGCGACCATTCTCGGTGTTCGAGATTCTCCGGGACCAGGACGGAGAGGTCACTGGCTTGTCACTGCTCAACAAGCGGATCGGGGTGACGACACGCCGTCTGTACGACGTCGCGCCGGGTGAGCGGGTGCAATGTCTGGGCCCGCTGGGGCAGGCGTTCGACGCGCCCGCCGCCGATCAGCAGGCGTGGATGGTGGCCGGTGGCGTCGGTCTCGCTCCGTTCCTCACGCTGGCCGAGAGTCTCGTGGAACATTCGTTAACCACCAGACTGTTCTATGGAGGGCGGAGCGCCGACGACCTCTTCTACCTGGAGACATTCGAGTCGCTCGGAGTGACGCTCGAGCTCACCACCGACGATGGCACCCGGGGCCACCACGGCTTGGTGACCGGACCGCTGCAGCGAGCACTCGAGGCCACCTCCCCGACGACGTCGGTACGGCTGTATTCCTGCGGCCCGACGCCGATGATGCGAGCGGTCACCGAGCTCGCGGCCGCGCATGGTCGTTCCACGGACGTGTCGCTGGAGCAGGTGATGGGTTGCGGCCTCGGCGGCTGTTATAGCTGCGTCGTGCCGGTGACCGAGTCGGGCCAACCCACCCGGTTCGTTCGCTCCTGTCTACAGGGGCCGGTGTTCGACGGCGGCCGCGTCGACTGGAACCAGCTATGAGCGACCTGTCGGTCACCATTGGTAGCCTTCGGCTGGGGAATCCTCTCATCGCCGCGAGTGGCTGCTTCGGCTATGGCGTGGAGTACGCGGACCTCGTGGCGCTCGACACCCTGGGCGGGATCGCGGTCAAGGGGCTCTTCCTGGAGGAACGCGAAGGACATCCCCCCCAACGGATCGTAGAAACCCCGAGCGGGATGCTGAACGCCATCGGACTCCAGGGCATCGGGGTGCGACGGTTCGTCGCGGAGAAGCTCCCGGAGCTGAAACAGCATGGGGCGATCGTCGTGGTCAACATCTGCGGATCGACTGTGGGTGAGTACGCGGAGATCGCCCGCATCCTGGATGACGCCGACAGCGTCGATGCGATCGAGCTCAACATCTCCTGTCCCAACATCAGCAAGGGCGGCATGATGTTCGGTTGCTCGCTCGATGGCACCCACGACGTCGTCGCCGCGGTGAGACGGGTGACCGACCTGCCGGTCATGCCCAAGCTGACGCCGAACGTTACCGACGTCGCATCGTTCGCGGTGGCGGCTGAAGAAGCCGGAGCCGACGCGGTGTCGCTCGTCAACACCTTCCTCGCGACGGCGATCGATGTGGAAACGCGTCGGCCTCGGCTGTCGAACGTGCTGGGCGGGCTGAGCGGTCCCGCCATTCGTCCCATCGCCGTGCGGATGGTCCACGAGTGCCGCCAGGCCATCAAGATCCCGATCGTGGGAATGGGTGGGATCATGACGGCGGAAGACGTGCTCGAGTTCATGATCGCGGGCGCCACGGCGGTGCAGGTGGGGACGGCGAACTTCGTGGACCCGTTGATCTGGGACAAGCTGCTCGACGGTCTTCGCGCCTACCTCGACCGCCATGACCTACCCGGTCTGACGAGCGTGATCGGCAGCCTCGAACTGGAGGAAAGGACAGCCGCGTGCAAGAGCTCCTCGTAGCCCTCGATGTCAACAGCCGCGATCAGGCACTCTGGTTGGCCGACCGTCTCCGGGGCACGGTCGGAGGGTTCAAGATAGGCAGCCGTCTGTTCACGACCGAGGGCCCATCGCTGGTTGCCGCGCTGGCCGACCGCGGAGATCGAATATTCCTGGACCTCAAGTACCACGACATCCCGACCGTGGTCGCCGAGGCGGTACGCGCCGCCGGTCGACTGGGAACCTGGATGCTGACCGTTCATACGGCCGGGGGCCAGGCGATGCTCTCGGCGGCCGCCGAGGCGGCCGGCGGCCTCGAGCGGCCGCCGCATGTCGTCGGGGTCACGGTCCTCACGAGCTTCGACGAAGCGGAGCTGAACCGCGTGGGCGTCAGCCGAGCGCTGGGCGAACAGGTCGAATCACTCGCCGCTCTGGCCGTGGCGTCCGGCCTCGACGGCATCGTGGCGTCGCCCCGCGAGCTGGGTCCGTTGCGACAACGGCTGGGACCGGGGCCCCTGATCGTGACCCCGGGAATACGAGGCGGCGCGGCGGGCGTCTCTGGCGGGGACGACCAACGTCGCACGCTTGGCCCGGCTGAGGCGCTCGACGCCGGAGCCAGCTATCTCGTGGTAGGACGACCGATAATCGCCGCCGCCGACCCACTCGCAGCGGCCCAGACCATCGCTGCCGCCTGTCAGACCGGTGGTCGATGATCGCACTCACCCTGTACACCCAGACCGGCTGCCACCTGTGCGATCAGATGAAGGCCGTGGTCGAGCGAGTCGCTTCCAGGGTGCCGCTCGCGCTGAAGGAGGTCGACATCGATGGCGACCCGTCACTCGAGGCGCGCTATGGGCACGACATCCCCGTACTCGTGGCCGACGGGACGGAAATCGCCCGTCACCGTATTGACGACGATCGTCTCTGGGAACTGTTGAGGAACGTCGGGAGAGGTGGCGCGCGCGGGCCGAAGCCCACGCGCGCGTGACGTCCTCCCGGCCTGGAGAGCCGGGACCTACTTGGCGGTGATGATGAAGTGCCCGCGACGGTTTCTCGACCAGCACCCTTCGTGTGAGTCGGTGCAGAACGGCGACTCTTCACCGCGGCTGACGGTGGCAACACGATTGGCGGCGATGCCGAGATTCACCAGGTAATCTCGCACCGCGGCCGCGCGGCGCTCACCCAGCGCGAGGTTGTACTCGTTGGTACCGCGCTCGTCGCAATGCCCCTCGATGCTGACACGCGTCGAGGTCCACTGTCGCATCCAATCGGCGTTGCGCTGCAGCGCAGCTCGCCCCTCGGGCAGCAGCTCCGACTGATCCAGCTCGAAGAACACCGGATCCAGCGGCGAGGTGCTGTTCAGCTCCTCGAGCGACATCCTCGCGAACAACTCCTCCGGGCTCAGCGGCTCGGGCGGTGCCGGCTCGGGTGGCGGCGGAGGGGGCGGTGGCGGCGGAGGCGGAGCCTCGGGCGCTGGCGCCGGCGGTGGTGGCGGCGGCGGCTCGGGCGGCGGATTGTCGGCGCAAGCTGCCGCGCCGAGACCGAGCAACAGGCTCAGGGAGGCGGCGTGCAGGTAGCGATATCTGGACTTCATGTGCGGCGTCTCCTGTCTCAGCGCTCCTAGGTCGGAAGGAATCCGTCCGTCGGGAAGTCGATTCCGATGGAACGCCCGTTTGACCAGAAGTTCAAAGCTTAAAAGGAACGGAGAGATCTGTCAATTCACAGTATTTCCAAGCACTTCCGGTGTCAGAGGGGGGCGTCTCCCCCCAGTCCTGCCCGTCTAGAACGCCCCGGAACGCCTACTCCCAGTCGTCGTCGGCATCCCCGTCCGAGTCATCGTCATCAGCCTCCGGTTCCGCCGGCTCGAACTCCACCGGCGACACGGCCGAGACGAGCAGGTTGGCCCCGCATTCGGAGCAGCTCAACTCGTCACCTCGCTCGATGTCGAATTCGTCGACGTCGATGTCAGCGTCGCATTTGCAGCAGATCGGCATGGGCCGCCGAGGCGACATCAGCGCCCCGCTCAGTCAGAGCCGCCGATTATAGCGGGCTTCGGACGCCGCCGGCAACGCGTCATCCTATGCGGCATGAGGGCTGGAGAGGCGTACCTCGACGACCGATAGCACTAGACGACGATGCATGCATCCGCCGCAAGCGCACGGACGGTCCTTGTCGCGATTCAGGATGACGCGGTGCGGGAGCGGTTCGCCGCCGCCTTGCACGAGGCCGGCCACCAGACGCAGGCCGCCCAACAGGTCGATACGCTCTGGACCGCGCTCGACTCGGGGCACGATGCCGACCTGATCCTGTTGGATCTTTCGCTGTCCAGCGAGGCCCATGCCCTGGTCTCGGGTATCCGGGCCCGCGGCTCGTCCGCGCCACTGGTGATCCTGAGCGGCTCGATCAACGACGCCGACCAGGTCCGGCAACTGGCGAGTCTCGGCGTGTCGGGCTATGTCAATGACCATACCGACCACGCCCGCATCCTGCCGGCGCTGGCGCCGCACCTGTTTCCTGACAGCTTCAATCGACGCAGCAGCCCGCGGGTCGAGCTCGCCGTCCCGGTCTCCTACCGGGTCGACGCGACCATCGCGGGCACGATGACGCTCAACCTTGGTCGCGGCGGACTTGCCGTGCGCACGATGAGCCCGCTCGAGATCTCGACCCGCGTGCGGGTGCGACTGCGGCTTCCCGGCGGTTCCGACGACGTCGAGGCCGAGTCGCGGGTCGTCTGGCGCGACCGGAGAGTCGGCATGGGCCTGCAGTTCGAGGAGGTCAGCGCCGCCGACCAGACGGCCATCGATCAGTTCGTGGATCGCCAGGACCTCGCTCCCGACGGCTGGTCTTAGTACTTACATGGGGTTTCGCCCCAAACCCCACGCGACGCTCGTGGGGCCCCAGGGCGCCGGAACTGGCGCAGGCCCAGGGGAACAGCGGTCAGCCGATCTTCGCCCTCAGAACTGGTCGCTTCTTGACAGCGGTTTTGGTGACCACTAATTTAACCGGCTGACGTCTTTTCCGTTGGATGGTACGTCTAATCTGCAGAGCGCTCTTCACGCCGCTGGTGCGGGGAGCCACGGTCGCGGCCTCGGCGCCGCGTCCTGTCTTGAAGCGGAGGTAACGAGAGCGTGGTCGAAGTGCAGCATGTGACCAAGCGCTACGGGTCGCTGACCGCCGTCGACGACATCAGCTTCACGGTCGAGCGCGGCGAAATCCTCGGCTTCCTGGGCCCCAACGGCGCCGGGAAGACGACGACCATGCGGATCCTCACCGGATACCTCCCGGCGACGGAGGGACGAGCTCAGGTCGCAGGGTTCGATGTATTCGACCAGCCGCTGGAGTCCAAGCGGCGAACCGGCTACCTGCCGGAAACGCCGCCGCTTTATCCGGAGATGACCATCGAGGAGTATCTCCGGTTCGTGGCCCGCATCAACGGGGTCCCGTCCAGCGAGCGACGACGACAGGTCGCGACAGCCATGGAGCGCACGAACATCAGCGACATGGCCGACCGGTTCTGCGGCAAGCTTTCCAAGGGCTATCGTCAGCGCGTCGGTCTCGCTCAAGCGCTGCTGCACAACCCAGACGTCCTCATTCTCGACGAGCCGACAGCCGGACTGGACCCGCGGCAGATCATCGAGACCCGGAGGTTGATCGCCGAGCTCGCCGGCGACCACACGATCATCCTCAGCACGCACATCCTGCCCGAGGTCTCGCAGACGTGCCAGCGGGTGGTGATCATCAACCGCGGCCGGGTCGTGGCCGTCGACAGCCCGGACAACCTGACCGCGCGTCTGCAGGGCTCTCAGACGCTGTACGTCCTGATCGACAGCGCGGGAATCGACCCGTCGCCCGCGCTGGCGGCCGTCCCGGGCGTGACCGGCGTCAGCCAGATCGATGAGCAGGGGCCCGCCGTCGGCTATGAGATCGACGCGGGGCGGGGCGAGGACGTCCGACGAGCGCTGTCGGGCGCGATCGTCAATGCGGGATGGGGCCTGCTCGAGCTCCGGGCGCGACAGATGAGCCTCGAGGAC
>CAJWMX010000120.1 GCA_913043805.1 uncultured Acidobacteriota bacterium
CCGGGTCGCATGTGGTCACGCTGGTAGCGGTCAACGCCGAGATCACCGGTCCGGCCCAAGAGATCCGTTATCGATTCGAGCTCGCCGGCGAGCCGACGTTCGCCAATCCGTTGGCGATCCTGACCGTGCATCAGGCCGGCGGTACAACCACGTCGGTATCACCTGGCGCTCTACCGTACGCTGAGCAGTTCTATTGGCGGGTCCGGGTTTCTGCTCGCGCCAGAAACGGCGAGCTTGTCGGCGAGTGGAGCGCGACAGCAAGCTTCCGCACGCCGCCAGCGCCCGTAGCGATTACCCCGCCAACCCCCGTGGCGCCGATCAACGGCGCCACGGTCTCGACGCAACCCACCCTGACGGTGGCCAACGGACCGATCTCCGGTAACCCGGGCATCGTCACCTATCAGTTCGAGGTCGACGACAGCTCGTCGTTCTCGAGTCCTGAAAGCTCCTTCTCGGTGACCCGATCGGGTACCGGCACGACATCCGGACTGGCCACGGTCACGTTGGCCGCGGGCCAGCAGTTCTACTGGCGTGTGCGGGGTACGAACGAAACCGTGACCAGTGCCTGGTCGCCGACCGCCACATTCCTGACCGAGACCAACGCTCCGCCCAGTCCGCCCCCGGACGGCCCAGCCGCTCCGCCGGCGCCCGACCCGGGACCGGGTGGGATGCTGCCGCTCCCCAACATGTTCAGCGTCGTGCAGCAGGTGGCATACGAACACCCGGATGCCCTAGCGAACTCGTGCCAGGAACAAGGGGGCTCTTGGGAATTCATGGACCTCGTTGTCGCGCGGCTCCGCCAGACCGATGGCCGGTGGGGCTACAACTGCAAACGCGGCAACTGCGGAGACGTCTCACAGGACGTGGTTGACTACCACTGGGACAACGGCTCGGCCAACGGCTCCACCGAGGTCTACATCATCGACATCATCGGCGGCCACTGTGGCCCCAACCCCTCCCCTGCCTGGATCGACCAAACACAAGCAACGGCTGAGGCCGGCACCATCGGGCGCTGGATCTTTCCCAGGTAGCTGAATCCGAATTAGGTGCTCACCAGAACCTGGTGATAGCGCGCGCCTTTCTGAGATTCGGGCCGTATTTACCGTGCTCGTGTCGCTGGTTACCGGTGTGCTGGTGTCCACGGTACGACGCTTGAGTGAACCCAGTCGGGAAGCAATCGGGGACATGCCACCGCCCGCGCGCCCGTGGCACTCATACGCTGACTCACACGAGTCACTACCGCCTGTGCCCTATGTCGATGACGACCACAATGGGCCCGCGGTCGAAGGCGGAGCTTGCCGTACAGATCGCATGCGGCATCAAAGGCATCCCGGTCGAACATTGTGTGAAAGTCAACGATCGCTCCCGTAAACCGTTACCTGCGCTCCGAGAAAAGTGCGGGAACGCACGGCGCATCTGGCACGGTTACGTTCGTGATCTCACAAATCGAAACATTGACGTCGTGAAATGTCACTCTCGGATTCACGAACGACGACCTGCGCTCAACACATACCGTCGAGCACGCGAACAATCCCGATCCGGCGATGCCACCAGGCACCCGAAGACTCGACGGGGACTCCGCCCCCCGCGAAGAGCCGTACACAACGACGCCTCCGAGGTGCTCACACCTCGGAGGCGTCGGTACTCGAAGCAGTGGTCGGACCGCTAGAACTTCACGCGGAGGCCGATACCGGACTGGAAGCCACCCACATCAATTGACTGGTCACCACCGGCCGCCGGCAAGTCCACCGATCCTGCGGTGTAGCGCAGGAAGATCCCGCCGCCGTACCGCTCGTTCACCCAGTACTGGATGTCGGCCCCCACGTTGCCACCGACCGCTGTCCGCCGGATCGCGGCCGTGGTGGCCGACAAGTTGACCAACTCAAACGGCGCCCCGATCTCGACCGGCTGGACCTCAGCAATCAGGCTCTGGTCCACACTAAAGATCGACGGGCCGCCGCTGAGGGCGACTGTAATCTTCTCGGTGAGCGGCATCACCCAGACACCCTGCAGGTGAATGCCAACCTCCTTGTAATCGCCACTCGTCACGTCCAGCACGCCGATGCGCGGACGGTTGACGAACAGCGGGTGAGGAACGCTTGACGAGATGTTCGCGCCGTCCTTCGTATTGAACGAGGTGACCGCGATCCCTGCTGCCAGGTTTTTCCACACGCGGTACGCGCCACCGATCTCGAACCCGCCACCACCGCCACTCGCGTGACTAATCGTGGAGGTCGCCGTCTCACCGAACACATCTGCTTCCAATCTCTCGGTGAAGGCCCGATCCTTTACCTGATACATATAGTTGACGCCGATATACCCGGTCTCTTCCCATGGCGTCATCTGCGCCGCTGCCTTGGCAGGGGCTCCAATGATGCCCGCCATCACGCCGAACGCCGCGGCGCTTCGAATCACCACACGTCTGCCGATCTGCATCTGAGTGTTTACCTCTGTTTCCGTCTCCTCCCTGTCGCAGGAGACGTGAGCGGCGACCTCCGCCCTCCGTCGAATTTGAGATCGTAGCACAGGGAACAGCCGTGCTGAGCCGACCCGCGCGCCGCCCCGGTTCTGCTATCATGTAGTGTTGCAAGCGCAACACTGCCAGGGCGCTGGGTCCTGGTGGTTCTCTGACTTCTCGCGGAGGAATTCGGCTCTCATGGTGAAGACCCAAACAAAGCTCCTCGCCGCCGCGCTCACATGCGTACTCCTTGCGACCAGCTGTGGCGACGAGACAACCCCGACTGCTCCCAGTGCTACGTCCACGGTGGCACTGCCGGCCGGAGCGGCACAGGGCAGCCCCGTCGCCGGCGGCGTTATTGGCCTGCTCGAGATCGACATTAACGCAGCGCTGCCCTCAGGCACCATCTCGCTCAAAGCCTCAGCGCCGGCCCTCTCATCGCCGGCCAATAACGCGACCACCGACGATCTAACGCCGACGCTGACCATCAGCAACTCGGCACCGACATACGTAAGCCCGTCGGAGGCACCGGCGTTCACCTACGAGTTCGAAGTGTTTAAGGTCGAAGGTGCGACCATGACGCGCGTGGCCCACGGAAACAACCGCCCCGCCGGCGGAGGCACCTCCTCGTGGACTGTCAGCCCGAGCCTGGTGCAAACCACGACCTACATGTGGCGGGCGCGCGCGAAGATCGGGGACGAAACCGGACCATGGGCCCAGCCCTACACCTTCACGACCCCAACACTGATCACGATCGGGGTTCCGACGCTCAACGCGCCCGCCAACGGCGGCGAGGTCTCGACCTCCCGGCCAGACCTCGTGGTCAATAACCCGACGGCGTCGGCCAACGCCGGGACGATCGAGATCCAGTATCAAATCGACGATGACGTCAATCTTTCGAGCCCCACGCTCATTAAGGTGGCGATGAACCAAAGCAGCGGGACCACCACAGGCAATTACGCCGGCACGCTGATCCCAGGAACGACCTATGGCTGGCGTGTCCAAGCCACCAACGGTACCGTGTCTAGTGCCTGGTCGCCGACCTGGACCTTTACAGTGGTGGAGGGAAATCGCACACCAGATGCGCCGAGTGGAAAGCTACGGCTGCCGGACGAGTACTCGGTCGTCCAGGCCCTGGCGGCAGAACGACCGGACTTGCTGGCGGATTCCTGCCAACCAGAGTATGGAGGTCCTTACGCGACTGGCACCTGGGAGTTCATGGACCTCTTGGTCGAGCGGCTCCGGGCGAAAGACACCCGCTGGGGCTATAACTGCAAACGTGGCAACTGTAACGACCCCTCACTCGACGTGGTCGACTACCACTGGGGCACCGGCGAGAGTGAAAACAGCACAGACGTGTACATCATCGACGTGATTGTCGGCCACTGTGGTCCGAACCCTGGGGCGGCCTGGATCGATCAGACCGACGCGACGGCCGACCACGGCGACATTGGTCGCTGGACATACCCGCGTTAATCACCACAGACGCAGTGGCGGAGGGATCACCGCGATCTCTCCGCCCCTTTCATGGCTGACACCTTCTACCGCTGGTTCTCCGAGCGGCGCCTCACCTCCTTTGGGAGCGCCCGTCGGGGTCGTATCGAACGATCGCGCCTCGCCCTCCTCCAATCCGCCATCACGCCTCCGGGAGACATGCTGGAGATCGGTCCGGGCACCGGTTCGCTGGCGGCCGGGGCGATCGCTGCCGGCTGGTCCTATCGCGCCATCGAGGCCAGTGCGACCCTCGCCCGGGAACTGCGCGAGAAAGGCCTGGACGTCACCGAGGCGTGGGCCCCCCCCATCGCGGCCGACGACGCCAGTTGCGACGTTGTGTACGCCGACCAGGTGCTCGAACACATGAGCGGCATCGATGCCGCGCGTGAGTTCGTCGCCGAGGCGCTCCGGGCCCTCCGCCCGAATGGCGTCTGCTTCATCGTCGTACCCGATTACCTGAAAGAGCGGACGTTCTTCTGGGACGTCGACTACACCCACAATTTCGTGACCACTGAGCGTCGGGTGCGGCAGTTGCTCTACGACGGGGGCTTCGAGGTCGAGCAGGTCGTCAGAAGCATTGGAGACGCGACCGGCCTCGCGCGTGACGCGCTGGCCGCAGGGGCCCTGGTCGTGAACATCCCTGGCGTCAACGCGCTCAGCCGCTACACCGGGACCGAAGATCTGCTCTTCCGGATTCGCAAGAACCTCTTCGAGACCCTTACCTTCGTGGCGCGGAAGCCCACCGTCTAGCTGCAGGCGATCCTTCCATGTGGCGCTCGGTCTGGTTCCGCGGCGCCATCAGCCTCACCATCCTTGCGTATCTGGCGTCGCGCATCGACATGAGTGCGGCATTGGCCGCCCTCGTCCAGGTCAACCTCGGCTATCTGGCAGTCGTCCTCCTGCTCGTCGGTCTCGACCGGGCCGTAATGATCGCCCGCTGGCTGGTAGCGCTGCGAAGCAGCGGCAACGAGACGCCGCTCAAGTCCGTCGCCTGGATCTTCCTGGTCAGCTCGTTCATCGGGAGCGCCCTGCCGGCCAGCATCGGCGGCGACGCCGCGCGCGCCTACACCCTGGCCCGCCGTACCGACGACGCGAGCGAGGCAGTAGCGTCGGTGGCCGTCGACCGGCTGTTCGGTATCCTCTCCCTGGCGATACTGGCCGGCCTGGGCGCAACCGTCTGGCAAACGCCGGTCAACCTGCCGGTTGGCCTCATTCGGCTGGCCGCACTCCTCCTCATCGGCGCCGGCGCCTGCCTGTTCTGGTCGGATCTGTGGGCCCGCACGTTGGTGCCGAAGCGCTGGCACGCCACCCACCTTGGGCAGTCGCTGCTCGGGATAGCCGACGCCCTGGCCAGATATCGGCAACGCGGTACGGCACTGCGGGGCGTACTCGCGCTGTCGGCACTCGTGCAGCTGCTCCGGATCTCGCAGGCCTACCTGCTCGGTCTCGGCTTGGGCCTAGACGTCGCATTTGGCTACTACCTGCTGTTCATGCCGATCGGTCTGCTGATGCTGCTACTCCCGGTCTCGGTGGCCGGGTTTGGGTTGCCTCAAGGTGTCATCGTCTGGCTGCTCCGGCCGCAGGGCGTGGCCGACAGCCTGTCCTTCGCCTTGTCGACGCTGATCGTGCTGACGGGGCTGGCCGGCAACCTCCCAGGCGCCTGGCTTTACGCGCGCCGTAAAGAGCGGTAAAATAGGGGTTTAATGGCACAGGTCTACGCAGCCAAGTATCTCGCCCGCGCCGCCGCCTCCGCTCCACGCGACCTGGCCAACGCCGCGCTCGCGAAGTTCAAGGCCATTCACCCGACGGTCCTCATCTACCACTGCACGTTCGTCTGCGACGCGCGGTGCGAGATGTGCAGCAACTGGAAGCGGGGCGACCGCAAGAGCGACATGACGCTCGAAGAGATCGAGCGCGCCTTCAGCTCCCCCTTCTGGCATCACATCGAGAACGCCAACGTATCGGGCGGCGAGCCGACCACCCGCAACGATCTGGTGGACATCTGCCGGGTGATGCTCGACAAGCTGCCCCGGTTGCGGAAGTTCGGTCTGAACACGACCGGGCTGACCCCGCATCGCGCCATCCCGATGCTGACCGACATCGTGAAGATGTGCGCCGAGCGGGACATCATCTTCAGCTTTCGCGTCTCGATCGACGGCGTTGGCGAGATGCACAACGAAGTGCGTCAGGTGCCGCGCGGGTTCGACAAGGCCAACGAGACCATCCGCGCCATGCAGGCGCTCCAGAAGGACTACCCGTTCAACTTCGGGGTCTCGACCACGATCTTCGGTCAGAACCTGGACGACGCCGAGAACATCCTGAACTGGGCCCGGGGCGAGAACCTCGACATCGTGTTCAACATGGTGCGGTTCACCGAGCCGATGCTTGGCAACACCGACCTGGCCGAGACCTGCACGCCGGTCGGCGAGGAAGAAGAGCGGATGCGCCAGTTCTTCCTCGACCGCGTGCGAATCGACCCGCTGCTCGACGGACAGAACTACATCTACATGCACTACGCGGACATGATCGCCAACGGGTACCACCGGCTGGCGCCCTGCCCCTTCCAGACGCAGGGCATCATGTTGAACCCGGACGGTGGGATGTTCTTCTGCGAGAACAGCGAAGTGGTCGGCAACGTCCGAGACACCGACCCCGGCGAGATCTACTTCAGCCCGGAGAGCCAGGCGCACCGCGATTCGATCAAGAACGACCAGTGCCCCACCTGCCTCAGCCCGTGCCAGATGAACGTCGCCGCCATCAAGCAGGTGGTACCCTACGCCAAGTTCCTGGCGCGCGCCTCACGCGAGAAGCGGAAGTATCAGAAGGTCGCCGCCGAGGCGCAGTCGGCGACCAGCTAGACCACTCGGCCTGACGGCCTCCGCTCACACGCCCGCTGACCCATGAAGCAGTGGCAGATACGGCCGGGCGACGCCGGACCAGCGCTGATCGCCTCGGACGTGGCGACCCCAGAACCGGGACCGGGTGACGTCCGGGTGGAAGTCCACGCAACCTCACTCAACTACCGCGACCACCTCCTGGCCACAGGTCGCTACCCGGGCGCCACGCTTCCGGTGGTGCCGGTCTCCGACGGCGCCGGCATTGTCACCGCGGTCGGCCCCGGGGTCACGGACGTGAGCCTCGGCGACCGTGTCGTCGGGATGACCCTGCCGTGCTGGCTCGACGGCGACTTCGACCCACGGATGCGCCGCCGGATGATTGGATTCGCGATCGACGGCTGGCTCCAGGACGAGGTGGTCATGCCGGACACGGCGCTCGTCCGCATCCCGGACGGGATGTCGTTCGCCAGCGCCGCGACGCTCCCCTGCGCCGGGGTGACCGCCTGGAACGCCGTCATCGAAACGGGGCGGATCGGCCCGGGCGACAGCCTAGTGACCCTGGGCACGGGGGGTGTCTCGATGTTCGCGGTCCAACTCGGCAAGCTGGTCGGCGCCCGGGTCACCGTGACATCGAGCAGCGACGACAAGCTCGCCCGCGCGCAGGCGGTGGGCGCCGACGATGCCGTCAACTATCGTCGCCATCCCGACTGGCACACGGTGGTCCGTGAACTGACCGGCGACACGGGTGTCGACCTGGTGGTCGAGACCGTGGGCGACATGGACCGTTCGACGCTCGCGACCCGCTGGGGCGGCCTCGTCGCGGTGGTCGGCCTGCTCGCCCACTACGCAGGCAACCGGACGCCCGACGACAGCCCCGAGCGCCCGCCACAGCGGAATGCTCGCGTGACCCCGATTCTGATGGGACCACGACGGATGCTGGCTCGGCTGGTGCGCGCCTACGC
>CAJWMX010000121.1 GCA_913043805.1 uncultured Acidobacteriota bacterium
TGGTGACCCCAGCTCCCTGTGTCCTGTTGTGTGGCGCCGGTACCGGGGGGCATCTGTATCCCGGGGTGGCGACGGCGCAGGAGCTCACTCGCAGACACCCGGGGGCGCGCGTCGTCTTTGCCGGGACCGGACGGGGCCGCGAAGTCGAGGCGGTGGTGGGAATCGGCCTCGAACATCGGCGGATCCGAAGCGAGGGCTTGAAGGGCAAGGGCCTCGTCGACCTGCTCCGTGGCTTGATGACGCTGCCGCTGAGCGCGTGGGACGGCTGGCGGGTGATCTCGGCGGTGCGACCGCAGCTGGTCGTCGGGCTGGGTGGATATTCGTCGGGGGCGGTCGTTCTGCTGGCCGCGGCGCGGCGAATTCCGACGATGGTGCTCGAACAGAACGCCATGCCCGGCTTCACCAATCGGATGCTCGCGCGGGTCGTCTCGGCGGCGGCGGTCTCTCACGATTCTGCGCTGGCGCACTTTCCGAAGAGCGGAGTGTTGACGGGCAACCCGGTGAGGGATGCGTTCCTCGAGCCGGCTCCGCCACGGTCGGCGGCGGGCGGAGGCAGGGTGCTCGTGCTGGGCGGCTCGCAAGGGGCGCATGCGATCAACATGGCGATGCTCGCGGCGGCGCCGCATCTGGCCGAGGCCCGACCCGCGATGGTGGTGACCCATCAGACCGGGACGGCGGATTGCGCGCAGGTCGAGCGGGGCTATGCGGCCTGCGGGCTGAGCGCCACCGTTGCCCCGTTCTTCTCGGAGATGGCTGCTCTGATGCGTGACGCAGACGTCGTCGTCGGACGGGCCGGAGCGACGTCCCTCGCCGAGCTGACGGCGGTGGGGCGATCGGCGGTACTCGTGCCGCTCCCGGGAGCCGCCGACGACCATCAGCAGCTCAATGCCGAGGCGCTGGCCGACGCCGGGGCGGCGGTGGTGCTGCCCCAGACCAGCCTCGATGGCGCGCGGTTGGCCGAGACGCTACTGGCGCTCGTCCACGACGACGAGCGTCGGTTGGCGATGGCGACTGCCTCGAAGCGACTGGCGCGACCGGACGCCGCGGCTCGGATCGCCGACCGCGCCGAGCAGTTGCTGGGGTTGTGAGCGAGCCGTCTGGATTCGTGGAGGAGCCGGCCCGTCAGGAGGAAGCGAGTGCGCTGGCCGGATTGGGCACCACGCTCAGGCGGGTGCATTTTGTCGGCATCGGTGGCATCGGGATGAGCGCAGTGGCGGAAGTGATGCACGGGCGGGGATACGACGTGAGCGGGTCCGATCTGCGCGGGTCGTCGCTTATCGCGCGGCTGCGCACGCTCGGTATCCCGGTCGACACGCCCCATCGGTCCGATCTAGTCGATAGAGCCGACCTGGTCGTGCGGTCGGCCGCCATTCCCGACCACAACCCCGAGGTCGAGGCGGCGCGCCGCAGCGGGGTGGCGGTTGTCCGACGCGGAGCGATGCTGGCCGCACTGACCCGTGGACACACCGCCATCGCGGTCACGGGCACGCACGGCAAGAGCACCACGTCGTCGATGGTCGCCGTGGTCCTGGCCGAGTGTGGTGTCGACCCGTCCGTCGTGGTGGGCGCCCGCATCCCGGCGTTCGGGAGCAACGCCCGGGTCGGGCGAGGCGACCATTTCGTGGTCGAAGCCGACGAGAGCGAGCCCTCGCTGCTTGCCCTCACACCGAAGGTCGCGGTCTTGACCAACCTGGAGGAGGAGCATCTCGATCAGTACGGGTCGTTCGACACGCTGCAGGACACCATCGTCACGTTCGCGAGCCACGTGCCGCCGGACGGCACTCTGGTGCTGTGCGCGGACGACCCGGTTCTCGACCGACTGCGTTCCAGGTTCCACTCGCCGCAGTTGAGCTACGGCCTTGGCCCGGACGCCGACATCAGAGGCGAAGACATCCAGCTCGGCGCGTCGGGGTCTCGTTGTCGGATTCGGTGTCGAGCGCCGCTCCAAGTCGAACCGAGTCACCTGGAGGTGGGCGTACCGGGTCGCCACAACCTCGTCAACGCGTTGGGGGCGTTCGCCGTGGGGGTGAGCCTTGGTCTGCCAGTCGCTCGGCTATTGACGGCGCTGGAGAGCTTCGAGGGTATCGAGCGTCGCTTCCAGCTCAAGGGAGAAGTCGGGCAGGTTCGGGTCGTCGACGACTATGCCCACCACCCCACCGAGGTGTCGGCCGTACTGGCGACCGCCCGGACCCAACCGCATGAACGGTTGCTCGTCCTGTTCCAGCCCCATCGCTACTCCAGGGTCCGACGGCTTCTGGATGGGTTCGCCGACGCGCTGTCCGAGGCGGACTTGATCGTCCTGACCGATGTGTATGCGGCGGGCGAGCCGGTTGAGGCCGACGCCAGTCTCGAGCGGCTCGCGTCGCGGGTCGAGGCCCGCAGTGGCCGCCCGGTTCGGCCTGCGCCCACCGTCGAAGACGCCGTAGAGGCCGCCTCCGAGCTGGCCCGCCCCGGCGACTTGGTGCTGACCCTGGGTGCGGGATCGATCAGCGAGGCAAGTGACCTGATTCTCGAGCGTTTGCGCTCCCGGGTGAGTGGCGGCCCAGCGACGGGGCTCGAGGCATGAAGGTCCACACGAAGACGGACCACCGGTTCCGTCGGTCCCGGCACCCGACCAGGCGTGGACGAGCGGTTACCCGCCGCTGGATGCGACTCGTGGTCGGGGGACTGGTCGTGGCCGGGGTGACGGCCGGATTCTACCGGGCGGTTGACCAGCTGCTGGTCACCCCGTATCTGCTGGTGTCCGAGGTCGTGGTGGAGGGGAACGGGCGGTTGAGCGACGGGGAAGTGCGTGCGCTGATGCCGGATCTGATGGGCAGCAACATCCTGACCGTCGATCTCGATGTCCGGCGTCATCAGCTCACCGCCTCGTCCTGGTTGCAGGAGGGCACGCTGCGCCGCGTGCTCCCCGCCACCATCGAGGTGTCGGTGTGGGAGCGACGGCCGGTGGCGTTGGCCAGATTCGATCGGCGGCTGTTCCTGGTCGATGGCTCGGGTACGGTGATCGATCGCTACGGTCCCCGGTTCGCCGACCTGGATCTCCCGATCGTCGACGGACTGGTCGCCGTGCCGAAGGGCGAACGGATTCCACCCGAGCGGATGCGTCTGGCGGTCCGAGTGCTGGACGCGCTGTCGGAGCGACCCGAGGTCTTGTCGCTGGTGTCCCAGATCGACGTCAGCGACCCGCGTAACGCCGTCGTGTTGCTCGAAGACGATCCGGCGTTGCTCTACCTCGGGCGGGAGCGCTTTCTGGAACGGTTGCGGTCGTATGCGGAACTGGCCCCTCGTCTCCGGGACGAGGTGGCGGAGATCGACTATGTGGACCTGCGGTTCGAACCGCAGGTGGTCGTCGGACCGGCGGAGACCTCGACCGCGACCGGGCGCGGACTCAACCGGTTGGCCCGGGCGCCGGGAATCGCGCAATAGGAGCTGGCCAGGCTAGCCAGCGCGGAGGGCACGTGGCACTTAAGGAACACTATCTCGTTGGCCTCGACGTCGGCACGTCGAAGATGGCGGCCATCGTGGCCGAGGCACTCGACGACGGCGGACTCGACATCATCGGCATCGGGGTTGTC
This sequence comes from uncultured Acidobacteriota bacterium, assembly GCA_913043805.1. Lineage (GTDB taxonomy): Bacteria > Acidobacteriota > Vicinamibacteria > Vicinamibacterales > UBA8438 > UBA2994. Next base: position 3,576 of record CAJWMX010000121.1, read on the forward strand.
GAAGCCCAGGGGATTCGACGGGGGGTGGTCGTCAACCTCGAGGCGGCGGTCGAGTCCATCAAGAAGGCGATAGAGGAAGCGGAGCTGACCGCCGGAGTCGAGATCGACTCCGTGCACCTTGGATTGTCGGGCTCCCACTTGAAGGCCTTCAACAGCCGAGGGGTGGTCGCCGTCGCCGGGAAGAATCGCGAAATCACCCGCGAGGACGTCCGGCGGGCCATCGATGCCGCCAAGGGGGTCGCGCTGCCGACCGGTCGTGAGATTCTGCATGTGCTCCCCCAGGACTTCGTGGTCGACGACCAAGACGGGATCGGAGCCCCGGTCGGCATGACCGGCACCCGGCTCGAGGTGAACGTCCATGTCGTGACCGGGAGTACATCCTCCACCCAGAACATCGTGGCCTGCGTGAATCGCGCCGGCGTCGCGGTCGTCGATACGGTGATCGAACAACTGGCTGCGAGCGAATCGGTACTGACCGCGGACGAACGTGAACTCGGGGTCGCCCTGGTGGACATCGGCGGCGGTACCACCGATCTGGCGATCTTCGAGCGCGGCAGCCTCTGGCATACCGGTGTCGTGACCATGGGTGGCGATCACTTCACCAATGACATCGCCGTTGGACTGCGCACACCCATTCCCGATGCGGAGAAGACCAAACGACGGAGCGGGTGCGCGCTGGGCTCGCTGATCGACGAGAGCGAGACCATCGAGGTGGCCAGCGTCGGCGGGCGACAGCCTCGGGTCATGTCGAGACGGATCCTGTCCGAGATTCTCCAACCCAGGGCCGAGGAGGTCTTCCACGCGCTGTGGGATGAGATCCGTCGCGCCGGGTACGAGCGCTCGTTGCACTCAGGCATCGTGCTGTGCGGCGGTGGCGCGCTGCTCGATGGCATGGCGGAGATCGCGGAGCAGATCTTCGACCTCCCCATTCGACGGGGCTGCCCGGTCGATGTCGGTGGATTGACCGACCATGTGAACAGTCCATCGTTCGCGACCGGGGTCGGACTCGTGAAGTACGCGCATCGCAACCAGATGCAGGAACGAGAGCGACTGGTACACGCCGGTGCGCTCAGCAGTCTGGCAGGACGGCTCAAAGGCCTGTTCAAGGAGTTTTTCTAGTGTCCCGGCGAGAGCTTTCTCAGGAGGAAATGATGGAATTTCCGGTATTCGGTGAGCCTGCGGACGATCACACCACCCACGAGCGGAGGGCGTCGACCGACTTGCGGCTGACCATTGAGGACACCGCTCGCATGGGCGCGCGCATCAAGGTCGTTGGCGTCGGCGGAGGCGGGAGCAATGCCGTCAACCGCATGGTGCGCACCGGTCTCGATGGCGTCGAGTACATAGTGGCCAACACCGACGCCCAGGCCCTGAGCCACGCCGCGGCGCCGCTTTGTCTCCAACTTGGGGCCAAGCTGACCAAAGGCCTCGGGGCCGGCGCCGATCCCAACGTCGGGAGGCAGGCGGCGCTCGAGGACACCGAGCAGATCATCTCGGCCCTCGACGGTGCAGACATGGTCTTCGTGACCACCGGGCTCGGCGGCGGCACTGGCACCGGCGCGGCGCCGGTCATCGCGAATCTGGCCAGTGAGCTTGGCGCGTTGACCATCGCGGTCGTCACCAAGCCGTTCGGGTTTGAAGGACGACGGCGACAGGTGCAAGCCGACCGGGGACTGGAGGAATTGCGGTCCTGTGTCGACACCGTCATTACCATTCCGAACGAGCGGCTGCTGGTGACGACCGACCGCACCACGACGCTGTCGGACGCGTTCGAGGTGGCCGACGATGTGCTGCGCCAGGCCATTCAGGGCATCTCGGACCTGATTCTCGTGCCGGGCATGATCAACCTCGATTTCGCCGATGTCACCACCATCATGTCCGGCATGGGGCTGGCGATTATGGGGACCGGCGTCGGTGAGGGCGATTCCAAAGCGGTCGACGCCGCGACACAGGCCATCTCGAGTCCGTTGCTCGAAGACGCCTCGGTTGACGGCGCCCGGGGCGTCATCATCAATGTCACGGGTGGTCCGGACCTGTCGCTGATCGAGGTGAATGAGGCTACGTCGATCATCCACGAGGCGGCCCATGAGGACGCCAACATCATCTTCGGCGCCGTGATCGACCAGAAGATGGAAGGGCGCGTCAAGATCACGGTCATCGCGACCGGGTTCGATCGCGAGGGTGCAGCCCCGTCAGCCGAACGAGCCAGCGCCAACACGCCCGTCGATCTGCAACAGTACGCCTCGTGGCAGCAGGACGAGACGCCTGACGGCGGCGCACCGCGGTTTACGGTGTCGCGCAAACCGCTGATCGAGTTGCCGTTGCCCGAACCGGTCGAGGGCGGCGACGCGGACCACGCTGGCCAGACGTTGCTCGATGAGGAAGCAACCGGAACCGACATGGACGTGCCCGCGTTTCTCAGGCGACGCGCGGAGTAGGGGCCGGCCGACGAATCGATGCGACGCCGGCCCGCCTGACTGGCCCGGCGCCGCCACTGCTCAACGGTCAGATGCCGCGGGCATCTCGGCGAGACAGAGCGCCGAGAGAGCTTCGCGGAGCGTCTCTTGCGTCTGTTCATCCCCGGATGGGCGCAGGAGGTTGAAGCTCCGTCGTTCCCCGTTCACGACGTAGGAGCGTGCGAACAGGCTCACGTTCGGCCCGCGGACGCCCCGGCCTTCCCAGAGCGTGAAGCCCAGCAGCTTGAGTACGGCCAGAGCCCAGTCGGTGAAATGGAGCTCCAGGTCGGCCAGCTTCCCGGCTGGTCCGCCCGGGTCGGCGGTATCACCGCTACGGCAATCGACTCGTCCAGTTTGGTCATCGGTCCTCCCGGTGCCGGCAGGCGTGGCACTACCCGAAGGATGCACCCTCTGGGCCAGACCGAATCTGGTGTTGCCCGGTGACGAGAAGCAGCGTGGTTGGAATGAGTTATGGAAGGACGGTGGCGGCAGGATGCCCCCGGCGCCGACCGGCGAGAGGACCCCTCGGGTTGCGATGGGACAACCGAGGTTGTGGCGACTCAGCCCGCCGCGGTCTCGCCGACCCGGCCGCCGTCGGGGTCGTGATAGAGCACGCGCATGCAGCTTTCGCACTGAATGAGGTCGTCGTTCTTCAGGATCTGGTTGAACATCTGAGGGCGTAGGCGCACGTTGCAGATCGAGCAATGCCCGTCTTTGGCTTCCACCACCGCGATGCCGCCGCGCTGATCCGCGATCGTCTCGAACAACCGTCGAGCCGGGTCGCTGATGCTCGCCGAGAGCGAAGCGCGGGCTTCCCCTGAGCTTTTCAGCTGCCCCTCCAGGGTGCCGCGTTCCGATTCGAGCTCGCCCCGCTCGCGGGCGATCTCGGCCTCTGCACCCTTCAAGGCGGCGCTGGCGCTGTCCACGCCGGCTGTCAGCTCATCCGCCTGCAGCATGTGCTCGAGAATCGCGTCTTCGAGCCGCTGCACCTCGGACTCGGCCGTGGCGATCTCGTGCTGCATCGCGGTGTACTCCTTGTTTGTCTTCACCGCCATCAGCTGTTCCCTGAATCGGGAGAGTCGAGACTGGACTTCGGCCAGCTCCTTTTCGACGGCTTGTCGTGCCTGTTTGGCGTCGTCGAGTCGCTGTTTGGCCTGCTCGACGGCCTCTCGGCCCGAGTTCAGCCGGTCGTCCAGCGCGGCGATCCGGTCGGGGATGGCGTCGACGGCTCGCTGCGCTTCCACCGCAGCGTTGACGAGCTGTTGCAGTTGGATCATGCGATCGAGGTCAGCCAGCATCTGGTCGTCTCTCCGTCTGGGCAAAAAAAAGCCCCGCTCGGTGGCGGGGCAGAAAGAGTCTCGGGTGTGCAGCCCGGTCGGAGGGCCGGTCGGCCCGCCGCCGGTGGGCGAGCGCCGCGGCCCTCGTCGGCCGTGCCGTGTGTAGCGTCTTCTGCATCACCTTGACTCAGGCTGATTGGTGGGCCCACCAGGATTCGAACCTGGGACCCGCCGGTTATGAGCCGGAGGCTCTGACCGCTGAGCTATGGGCCCTGAATTCTTCACGGTCCTGCCTACGTGCCTTCCAGGAAGGCGCGGAGGCGGCGACTGCGTGACGGGTGACGCAGCTTGCGCAGGGCCTTGGCTTCTATCTGGCGGATCCGCTCCCGCGTCACATCGAA
>CAJWMX010000122.1 GCA_913043805.1 uncultured Acidobacteriota bacterium
CGCCTCTACCACTGGATTCTCTACCACAGCCTTCCTGGCCTCAAGGAATGGGGAAAACAATGACCAAAGCCGACATAAGCGAGTTCCTTTTTCGCATTTTATTCTGCATCATCTTCATTGGCCTGGGCGGCGAGCATCTTTTTAAAGACGACCTCATCCGCCTGCTCGGCTACCAGCGCGGATGCACCGCCCTGGGTTACTGGCGCGACGGCGAGGACCCGATGACCGCCGTTCACCCCCACCGCACATATCACGTCAGACTCGGACTCGGCCCCGATGCCCCAAAGGACTGATCGATGCCTTCGCTCACCCATCTACCAGCCGACTGCACGGTTGACGACATGCTCGAGGTCAGTGATCGAGACGGCGGCCTAATCGTCGAGGGCTGGTTGCATGCCGACCTCGTCGACCGCTTAAACGCCGAACTTGATCCGCTTCTGGCCGCTCACATGGGCACCGACTCGGGATCGGCGGCAAGCGACGAGTTCCTAGGCCACCGCACACGCCGGCTCCAAGGCCTCGCGGTGAAGGCCCCCACCTTCGTCGAGATCCTCACCGACGACCGCCTGTTCGGCTACGCGATGGCGATTGTCGGTCCGATCAGCCCCACCGTGATCCTCAACAACGGCGAGGTCATCGACATCGGCCCCGGCGAATCGGCACAGCCCTGGCATCGCGACGACGACGCCTGGATCCACGCAAACGCCCCGGCGCCCCTAATGGTCAACACCATCGCCGCCCTCGTAGACATCACCGCCGACATGGGCGGCACGCAGGTGGCGCCGGGGAGCCACCGATGGGACGACCCCGAACGGGTCCCGACCGAGGCCGAAACGGTGGCGTGCGAGCTCTCCGCCGGCGCAGCCCTGTTCTTCCGCGGCGACGTCCTGCATGCGGGCGGGGCCAACACCACGGCTGACCGTTGCAGACGGGCACTCTCGACCGGCATCTGTGCGGGGTGGCTGCGACCAGTCGAAAACAGCTACACCAACGTTCCGGTAGCAGCAGCCGCGACACTTCCTGACCGGGCCCGGGAACTACTCGGGTACGCCTTCTACGACGCTTCCTCGATTGGGGGCGGCTACCTCGGCTACCACGACATGGGTGACCCTAAGAAGCTGTTCGACACAGCCGAGGGCTAACGGGGCATGGGCTGCGTCCCCCGGATCCGCCACCAGCCAAGAGCGAGCAGAAACAGGCTCATCGCAGACGTCGTGAACCACACCCGGCTCGCGCCACCAGTTTCGTAGAGGATGGCGGCTGGGTAGGCCCAGGCGCCCGCGCCCGCGACCTGGACCGCTCCCATAAGACCAAGTGCCGCGGCCTGCCGCTCCTCTGGGACCGATCGGGAGATCGCGACCTGACCGCCTATAAACCCGTACCCATCGGAGACTCCGGACGCCACCATCACGGCAGCCAGCGACCAGACGCCGGGAACGATGCCGCACAGCGCGCTTAAGCCGGCGCTGATTCCCATGCCAACAGTGGCGACGGTCACCCCACTCGATCGGTCCGCGACCTTTCCGGCATGGGTGCTCACGGCCAAGAGCGGTACAGCGAAAAGGGTGAGAGCCACACCGGTCTCGAAGGCACCGCTGCCCCGATCCTTGAACATCAGCGCCACGACTGACTCGTACGCGCCGATCAACAGGAAATAGCCGAAGATAAGGATCAGCGCGCCCTGGAGTCTGCGGATCCGCAGGAGTCCCAACGAGTTGACGGTGCGTTCTGTCTTGCGTCCCTTGTCGGAGGGAAGACGCACCACAAAAGGTACGAAGAGGGCGACGACCACAGCGAAGACAAGAAACGGCAACCGCAGGTCACCCGCCTCAACGAGGGCGGCCGCCGCCACCGGCCCCCCCGCAAACCCGCCGATCTAGCCGATGGCGAGGCGACCCAGGTTTTCGCCGGACCGCTCCGGATCGAGCACCGTCACGGCTCGGCGGATGCCCGGCATCAGCATGCCGCCGGCGAACCCGAGCACCCCACGGGCCAGCGTCCACACGGCCAGGGTGTCGGCTACCACCATTAGAAGAAGTCCACCAATACTCAATACCGTCCCGGCGATCGCCATCTGGCGGCCGTAACCGCGGTCGGCAAATGGGGAAAGTGCGATCTGGGCCAAGAACGATGCAAAGAATCCGGCAGTGACGATGATGCCGATCTCGGAGTCGGCGAACCCGAGTTCGTCCCGCAACTCACCGAGCACGGCGATGATTCCACCGATCGCCCCCATCGTGATCGCCATCACGATCTGGTACGGCAGGACCGCCCGGGCCCGCGACACCGTGGGAGCGGGGGTCACAGGTCGGCTAACGAAGCCAGGCTTGAACCGGCCGACATGAGTTCGAGGATGGTGCCGAACGGATCGCGGCAGTAGACCGCGGCGGCACCGGCATCATCGAGTTCTAGAGGCTCGCCGGTGGTCGTGCCCCCCAGTTCGATGACCCGGGCCAGCGCGGTGGGGACATCGTCGACCTCAATGGCCAGATGACGCAGCCCGCGCTCGTGTGCGCCGAGGGTGCCGGGGTCGGGTCCGTACTTCTCGGGAGCGTGGTACACCCACAACTCAAGGTACGAGTTCAACCCGCGCAGCATTACCCCGTCGGCCGAAGATCCCTCAAGTCCGACGGCACCGTCAATCTCCGGGCTTGGAGGGCGCCAGGTGTCGCGTTCGACAATCTCCATGCCGAGAAGTGCGCCGTAGAAGGCGACCGCAACATCGAGGTCGTCGACCACGAGGGCGGCGTGGTGGATCCCGCGGATCACGCGGCCAACCGCTCGCGGATCTGTACCAAATTGCCGCTTGGCTCACGGACATACCCGGTACGGCATCCGATGCGGTCATCATGGGCTGGGGCGCTGACCTCGCTGAACCCGGCAGCTAGGGCATCCCGCCACGCCTGCTCGACGTCAGCGGCCTGATAGAGGATCGTCGAGATACACGGACCATGTTGCTCTACCAGCGCCCGTTCGGCCTCGGTGGCCGGGGTCGCGAGCACGGTCACGCACTCCCTTACGCCATAGGTGTCGTCGGCCAGATAGACGAGGCCGTCGTTGCTAGATCGGGAGTCAAGGATCACTCGCTGCCCCAGAACCCGGGAGTACCACTCGACCTGATCGTCGAGATCACGGCACAACTGCACATGACCCAGGGTCTGCAGGCCGACATGGCCAACTGGATGGAACTCGACGTCGGGGGTCTTGAACCCGCCGACGTACTCCATGATCTCGATCCAGCGCCCCTCGAGATCGATCGCCACGAACCCGTTGTAGGTGCCGCCAAACTCCTCGTATGGCATGGCCACGGTGGCACCGGCCTGCTGGAGATGGTCCACGGTGGCAAGAGCGTCGGGCACGATCCAGCAGATGTGATTGATACCCGAGTCGTGCTCGGCGAACCACTGCCGCTCGTATTCGAACTGGTAGGGCCCGGCCTCGAGCTGCATCTGGAAGGGACCGCCACAGGCAAGGAAGGTGTAGTCGACACCTCCCTCGCTCGTCTGGTGCATATCGGCGTACCCCTCCCAGTAGTAGGCGGGGATGCCGTGGTACCAGCGAAGCCAGGTCCACATAGCGTCGCGCGGGTTCTTCTCGTATATGCAGGCGTGGTGCAGTTGGTAGGTCGGGCTTGTCATGCAATTATCGGATCGTTGACTGATTATGGGTCTATACCCATAATATCAGGGTGCCCCGCGTTAGTGAAGCGACGAAGACCACCCACAGGCGGCGACTCCTTGACGCCGCGGCCGACGCGTTCGCCACCCACGGTCTGCACGGAGCCCGCATAGACGACATCTCTCTCGCCGCTGGTCTCGCCAAGGGCACTGTCTACAACTACTTCGATTCCAAGCAAGACCTCTTCCGCGAGGTGATCGCTTCCTGGGCCTCTCGTGTCACCGCTGCACGTAGGCCAGTCGATGACGACGCCTCGATCCGCGACCAACTCATCGCCCTCGTCGACGCCGACATGACCATCATGCGCGAATTTGAGCCCTTCGCCCGTGCCGCCTTCCGCGAGGTCCTCTCCCCCGCGGCCGCCGATCCCACCGATCTCGTCCCGACATCCGACCCCGTCGACAACGAGATCCGAGCTGCGTTGACCCTGGGCCTCTGCCGCGGCGAACTCCGCCCCGATCGCACAGTCGACGAACTCGCCCAACTTTTCGCCGCCGGCATCAACGGCCTCCTCATCCAGCGATGGCTCCCCGGACCTACCGTCGAACTCAAGGACATCTCCCGCCTCGCCGTCGACCACTTCCTGAACGGCGCCGCGTCTTAGCCCGTCGGCGTCGACGAGGAGCGACTCCGTAGAGAGCCGTTCGATCAAGTGAGCCTGAGCGGGCTTGAGGTCCTCCCGACCGGGATCCTGATGAACGAGTGGGACCAACACGTGTCGGTGACCGGGCCCGGACCTTCCACCGCTGACGGTCGGAGACAAGATGACACCTTGCTGCTATTCGGCGATGGGAAGGACGCCATGCGCGATGTGGTGGCCGCACTTCTCTTCTCTCCGGTTGAGGACCACACCTCGCTCACTGGGTAGCCAAGCCACCAGGATCGGTGGGGCATCTCATGGATTCGGACCTAGTCCCTCATCAGTCCAGCGACGTCGGCAGGGTCCGTCCGGGAGGGGGCGAGAAATTCGAGACGTGCCGTGAAACCGACGTAGTCCCAAACCATTTGGCTGCCCTCTCGTCGACGCCGAACCTCGATCGGCAATCCCTCCGGCCGCAGAACGTGCACACCGTCCTCGTAACTGGCCACAACGTGGATCTCGGTGGCCTTATCGAACTCGGCGACGTCGTGGACTCCCCGCTCCAAGGTTCCATCGCATCGCATGTCGTGGATGACGCCTCCGCCTGTTACAACCAGCCTGTCTCCCCGCTGTTCGACCCGCTGGACATGGTGCAATGCCGGGTGATTCGGTTGGCTCTGGTCGTCGACTAGAACCTCAACCGTGCGCCAGTAGCCGTCTAAGTCGGGAGCGTCTGCAGGAGTTGGCTCGGAACAGCCAACCAGGACAGGTGGCGGCCAGATGGCCCAGCCCCCGGCAGGAGTGTGGGCGACAGGGACGGCGTCGATAGTGCGTTCCTCGTTCATTGACGCGACATCTGTGATCTGGCCCTTGCGACCACCTCATCGGTTGCCGAGGTGGCATCGAAGCCCTGGGCTCGCCGCTGCGGTAGTTGGATCACAACCTCATGCAGTGTCCCGGTGAAGGCGAAGGGTGCCCGATATCGACCAGACACGGCCGAGCCATGGTCGTAGCCAATGCTGGATCCGACTGAGGAGACCATCCGCATGTAGGAGCGAATCGAGGCCCGCCCACAGGCCTTGCCATCGATGGACACCTCAACCCAGCCGGTGGTGCGGCTATCGCGTTCCATGTGGACACCTAGCGTGCAGTCACCGGATGGCACCTCGACGCTTGACTCGACGATCGTGTGATCATCGAAGGAGTTGTAATCGACAACTAGCCGCCCATTTTGCACAAAGATCGAGACCCCCGAGTTCTCGGTCCCCGTCGCCCACAGGACTCCTTCATCACCCGGAGCGGTACTGATGTGTGCAGTGATGTCTGCGGCTCGACCACCGAGTCCGGGCGACGATCCAGCGGCGATCGGCGACATCGGAGGACGGTACGCGTAGCGGCGGTCGAGACGATGAGGCGAATGGTCGCTCAGATGCACTGTGAACAGTTCAAGTGTCCGGTCATCCAGCGGCAGAACACCGTGCCTTTCGGCCTCCTCCCACCACAGGTCGACCAACTCGGCAAGCTTCAGGGGTTCCACATTCGCCAGGTTGGTGCACTCTGAGGGGTCGACCGCGAGGTCGTAGAGCTCCCACGGCTCGGAGTCGAAGTCGTCACCCGGATTGTGTTTGGTGACCGCCTTCCACCACCTTCCGTCGCGCTCGGCGATCAGTGCCCTGCTGCCGGAGTTCTCGAAGTACTGGAGCGTGTTGGTTGCCGGCGCCTCCGAGTCGTAGAGGACCGATTTGAAGGAGTGCCCGGTTATCGGCATCTGCTCGATCCCTCGGTAGCTCTCTGGAGCGGTAATGCCAAGAAGCTCATAGACCGTCGGAGCGATGTCGGAGACATTGACGAACTGGGAGCGCTTGGTGCCTGCCTGACCTGTGCCCAAGCCATCGGGCCAGTGCATCACCATGGGTACGTGGACGCCCCCCTCGTGGGTGTTCTGCTTGTACCAGCGGAACGGGCTGTTGCCGCACTGGGCCCAACCCCATGGGTAGTTCGTATGGCTGTGTGGACCGCCGATTTCGTCGATTCTCTGAACGGCCTCGTCGGGCGATTCGACAATGCCGTTGAAGTACTTCATCTCGTGCATTACCCCAGTCGGCCCACCTTCTTGTGACGCGCCATTGTCTGCGAGCAACACCAGGATCGTGTTGTCCAGTTCGCCCATCGCCCGCAGTCCCTCAACAAGCCGCCCAATCTGATCGTCGGTGTGGTCGAGGAACGCAGCGAACGCTTCTTGGAGCCGGCAGGCCAACCTCTGCTGATTCCCGGACAGGTCGTCCCATGCCTCGACGCCGGGGTTTCTCGGCGCCAGGACGGCATGATCCGGGATCACACCCGACTCCAGCTGCCGTTCGTACCAGCGTTGTCTCACGACATCCCAGCCCTCGTCGTAGCGGCCCCGGTATTTCTCCAGGTATTCCCGCGGAGCCTGATGGGGAGCGTGGGTGGCCCCGAATGGCAGGTAGGCGAAGAAGGGCCGATCCGGCCGAACGCCCTTGCTGTCGTTGATCATCTGGAGGAGGCGAGTTACCAGGTCTTCGGAAAGGTGGTAGCCGTCCTCCGGACTCTTCGGTGGATCTACGACGGTGTTGTCGAGAACCAGTTCGGGATGGAATTGGTCGGTTTCGCCATCAAGGAAGCCGTAGAAGCGGTCAAAGCCTCGTCCCAGCGGCCATTGGTCGAAGGGGCCGGCTGCCGAGATCTCCTGTGTCGAAGCGAGATGCCACTTGCCGGTGCAGAAAGTTGCATACCCCTCCGCGTGGAGCACCTCGGCGATGGTGGCCGCAGAGTTGGAGACATGGCCCAACTGGTGGGGGAAGCCAGTCCGCCAGTTGGAGACGCCTCGCAGGCCGACAGCGTGCTGCGACCGGCCGGTCAGCAACGCTGCCCGCGTCGGCGAGCACAACGGTGTCACGTGAAAGTTCGTGAATTGCAGGCCGCCGGCTGCCAGAGCGTCCACGTTGCGAGTGTCGATGTCGGACCCGTAACAGCCAAGTTGTGCAAACCCCGTGTCGTCGAGGAGAACGATTACCACGTTGGGTGCGCCCTCTCCCGGGTGGGGTGGCTCGAAGAAGTGGGGTTCGGAGTCGCTCAACGTCCGGCCGATTCTTCCGTTGAACTCCGTCATCGCAGATCCCCGTTCAGCTCGTGACGACGAGGGCGTCGCCAATCCAATTGTTCACCGGCGCCCAGGTACTCATCCATTGAGCACGCAAAGGGCGAGTGCAGGCTCGCAAGCGAGCACGACCGGATCACGCCGCGACCGTGTCTCCCAGCAGCGTCATCAGCTCCCGCGCCACCATCGGGGCAGCATTCTGGTTCTGGCCGGTGACGAGATTTCCGTCTACCACCCAATGGTTGGCGAGCGGGTCACGGCGCTTCGTCTGGCTCTCGAAGAGGGCTCCCTTCGCCCGTAGCTCCGTTTCTGGATGATGAG
>CAJWMX010000123.1 GCA_913043805.1 uncultured Acidobacteriota bacterium
ATCAGTTGCCGACTGCCAACATCGAAGAACAGGTGGTTCTCGCCCCGCCGATAGGTGACGCTCACCTCGTCATCGGCCACCAGTCGTGCCAGTTCCCAGATCGTCTTCTTCGGGAGAATGACTCTCGCCTCCTCTTCCCCCTCCGCCGCGTCCTTTCCATCGTCGAGGGCTGCCGCCACCAAGGCGAGCCGATGCCCGTCAGTCGCAACAAGGGTCATCCCGGTGGGCGCCAGCACGAACAACGCCCCATTGAGGAAGAACCTCGTGTCTTCACCAGTGATGGCGAACTGGGTCTTGCCCACCATCTCCCGGAGCGCGGCTCCAGGCAACGTCAACGCGTCGGTGTCGGCCGGGTCGGGCAGAGCCGGAAAATCGTCCTTGGGCAGCGTTTGAATCCGCGAGCTAAACCGCTCGGCCGAGATGTTGACCGACCCGGCCGCCGACTGGGCTATGCGTACCTCTGTGTCTGGGAGCGCACGCACGAGCTCAAAGAGTTTCTTTGCCGGGAGCGTCAGCGCCCCACCCTTCTCCACGCCGGCTTCGCACCGGCTCCGCAGGCCAACCTCGAGGTCCGTGGCCGCCAGGCGAGCGTGGTCCGCGCCGTCCTCGGCCTCTACCAGAACGTTGGCCAGGATGGGAATGGTGTTCTTTCGCTCGACGATCCCTTGAAAAAGTTGCAGCTCTTTGAGGAGTTCGGCTTTGCGGACGGTGAGTTCCATGTAGGGGGTGACCTCGGGGGTTTTGGATTGGCCGCGGAACGGGGTCTTTAACGCACCTGCGTGAGAAAGAACAATTATATCAAGGATCTTTAGTGTTGTTGAAAACCGATTAGTCTTAAAAAGACCCTTATTTATCAGTTACTTAGCCTGTTGATCGGTATCTGGAAAAAGCATACATATTCCGGCAGTTGCGCTGACCGTCGAGAAGTGCACAAACCGTCCACAGGGAGGGAGCTCTGAACTGTGGAAATCTCGGGGTCGCGGAGGTCAATCGAACGACTTCAGAAGCGTTTCGATGAGGGAGTTGAAGCTCGCGTCCTGCTTGCGCCGCGCCTCGATCTTCCGGATCGAGTGGATAACCGTTGAATGGTGTTTTCCACCAAAACTCTTGCCTATTTGAGGGAGTGACGAGTTCGTGAGCGACTTACACAGATACATGGCGATGTGGCGCGGTTCGGTCACCGATTTCGAGTTGTTGCGGGACTTGAGATCGCTCACCTTGAGGGAGTAACGCGTGGCTACAGACTTCTGGATCACGTCGATGGTGACCTTGGCGTCGTCCCGGTCGAGGATGTTACGGAGGACATCCTGCGCGAGAGGCAACGAGATCTGGCGACCCGTGAGAGACGCATAGGCGATCAACCGGATCAGCGACCCCTCGAGCTCTCGGATGTTCGATTTGATCTTGCCCGCGATGTAGAGGGCCACATCGTCGGGCAGCGGTACGGTCTCGGCTTCAGCCTTCTTCTTGAGAATCGCAACCTTGGTCTCAAGGTCCGGTGGCTGTATATCGGCGATGAGTCCCCATTCGAACCGGGAACGGAGTCGTTCCTCGAGCTGTGGGATCTCATGCGGAGGACAGTCGCTGCTGATGACAATCTGCTTCTGCGCGTCATAGAGCGAGTTGAAGGTGTGGAAGAACTCGGTCTGGGTGCCTTCCTTCCCCGCGAGGAACTGAATGTCATCGACGAGCAGGATGTCCATGCTCCGATAACGTTCGCGGAACTCCAGTACCCGGTCGTAGCGAACCGCGTTGATCATCTCGTTCATGAATCGTTCGGACGAGATGTAGGTCAGTTCGAGCTGTGGTGAGTGCGTGTCCAGGTACTGCCCGATCGCGTGCATAAGGTGGGTCTTCCCGAGACCAACGCCACCATAGATGAACAGCGGGTTGTAGGACCGAGACGGTGCCTCGGCTACGGCTCTGGCGGCGGCATGGGCGAACTGGTTCGAGGAGCCTACGACGAACTTCGCGAAGGTGTAGCGTTGGTTCAGTCTGGCTATCGCGCCTGGCCGTTCCGTTGGAGGGTTCGTGGATGGCGCCGGGGGACTGGGTGGCGCCGGCGGCGGCGCGGGGACGCCCTCGGTCACGAACGACACCACCGTCCCGTCCCGTTCGAGGTCGGACACCGCCTCCGCGATGACACCCGCATAGTGTTTGGTGAGCCAGTCCCGGAACAGCTCATTCGGTACTTTGACCCGCACGGTCGAGCCATCGTCATCGAGAAAAGTCGTGGGTTTGAACCAGGTGAAGAAGCTATGCCTGTTCACCTTTGTTTCGATGCGGGTCAGGATCTGATCCCACACATTGGCCGGTCCGGCGGGGCCTGATTGCGCGTCAGACATGGGTCTGGGGTGGACGGCTGGTCGGTTCAGGGCCGAGGGAATGAGTGCTAAAGTCGGTTAAATTGAGCAAATTCGCGCACAAAAGGCATCGAATGAGTCCGTTTCGGCCCCTCAATGGAGTCGGATCACAGAATTGTTTGAATTTCCACATTTTTTTCCACAGTTGTGGAAAACTTTCGGTAGGGGAAGCACTGCGGCGTCAGCCGCAAGGGAGGGACTCTAGCACAGGCCGATTCAGGGCCGCAATCGTGACCGGACGAACGGAATCAGCCGTGGTTCACGGGAAAACAGGTCGTTGACAGTGGTCTTTGGCTTGGCTAGCATGGAGAGTTCTCGCTGTTCTCGAGGAGTCGAGACTTAGATGAAGCGCACTTTCCAACCGAACAACCGTCGTCGCCGGAAGACCCATGGCTTTCGCGCCCGCATGAGTTCCCCGGCCGGTCGGAGGATCCTCAGTCGTCGTCGCGCCAAGGGCCGACGTCGCCTGACGGTGTCTGGCTGATCAGCACCTCCACGGTCGCCGGAGTCCAGTCGTGAGCGAGCCGCAGCCAACCCGTGCGCTGCCCCGCAGGGAACGAATCCGGCGGCGCCCGGAGTTTCTGCTGATCCAGAAACAGGGCGAGCGGACCCGAGGCCGCTATCTCACGCTCATCAGTCTGCCGGGCCAGTCCGGTGCGAGCCGGCTCGGTATCGTGGCGCCCAAACGGCTCGGCAACGCGATTCGCCGAAACCGGTCGAAGCGGCGTGTGCGGGAGTTGTTCCGACACGCAAAGCCGACGCCTAGCCTGGATCTCGTGGTGCTGCCCCGGCCGGGGTTTCCGGATGTGTCCTTCTCCGCGCTCGTCGACGACTTCACACAGACCCTCCGTCGTCAGATCCGGGCTCACCGTGTCGCCTGAGCTCTCGCTGCTGTCCCGACTGTGGAACCGGCTGGACCGGGGGCTCGTCCGGATCGGCGTGCTGGGTCTGCTTGGCTATCGCGCCGTGTTCGGCCCGCTGTTCGCGGGGTCGTGTCGGTTCGAACCCTCTTGTTCTCACTATGCCGAGGCAGCGCTGCGGCGCCACGGCAGCCTGCGGGGATGCTGGCTGACGCTTCGCCGGCTCGTGCGCTGCCAGCCGTTTCACGCCGGGGGCTATGACCCGGTGCCGCAGGAGACACTGGCCCCTCAGCGGGCAGGTCACTAACCGATCATGGAACGCCGAGTCCTGCTAGCCGTGTTCCTGTCGTTCCTGGTGCTGGTGGCCTATCAGAGCCTGGTTGGACCGCCGCCGGCGCCGGAGGGCCCGGCCGCTAACGTAGACGCGCCGGCAGCGCCGGCGACGGCGTCTCCCGACCAGCCGCCAGCGCCCGGGGTCGCAAGTCAGCCAGCCGCTCCGGTGCCGCCGCCGCCCGGCCAACCGGTGGACGTCTCGGTCGGCGAGGCGGCGGCGCGCGACATCGAAGTGGAAAGCGCGGCGGTTCGGGCCGTGTTCACCAATCGCGGCGCCAAGCTCGTAAGCTGGCAGCTGCTCGAGTACGCGGATGACGCCGGCGGTCCGGTGGAGCTGGTGCCGTCCGAGGTTGCTCCCGATCAGGCCTGGCCCTTCACCCTGACCATTCCCGGCGATACCGAGACGACTGCCCGGCTGGACGCGGCGCTTTTCCAGGCCTCGACCTCCGGCCTCCAGCTGACGGGTGACGAGGCGTCCCTGGTCTTCGAGTATGCCGACAGCAGCGGACTGCGAGCCGAGAAGGTGTTCACCTTTCTCTCGACCGCCGGTCAGCCCTATGTGGTGGACTTCACCGCGACGGTGACGAGAAACGGGAGCGCCCTTCCGGTGTGGGTGCAGTGGGGACCCGCGCTCGGCGGCGTCCGCGCCGAGACATCTCGTCTGGTGTTCCAGCAGCTGCCGGCCGGCGTGCTCTATGGTCGTACCCTTGAGGGCGAGCAGTATCAGGAGACGGACATCCTTCGCCCGCAGCCCAGCGACCTTGCCGAACGGTCGAGCTACGAAGGTCAGCTCGACTTCCTGGGGGTGGACAACCACTACTTCCTTGCGGCGGCGCTTCCGGGTGAACGACAGAGCCGGGTCGACTTCCGACCAGTGTCCAGCGCCTCCGTTGAGCACGATCTCGTGGCGTTCGACCTGTCGGTCGATGTTGGCACCACGCCGCTCCCAGTGTTCCTCGGTCCGAAGGACTTCGACGTCCTCGGCGCCGTCCATCCGGACCTGGTCCGCGCGATCGACTTCGGTTTCTTGTCCGTGATCGTGGTGCCGTTGCACCGGACGCTGAAGTGGATCTTCGGCTTTCTGGGCAACTACGGCTGGTCGATCATCGCGTTGACCGCGCTGATCAACATCGCCATCTTCCCGCTGCGGCACAAGAGCGTGACCTCCATGCGCAAGATGGCGGAGGTACAGCCTGAGATGAAGGCGATCCAGGCGCGCTATGCGGGCCTGAAGGCGACCGACCCCGCCAAGCAGAAGATGAATCAGGAGGTCATGGAGCTGTATCGGAAGCATGGGGTGAATCCGGCCAGCGGATGCCTGCCGATGCTGCTCACCATGCCGATCCTGATCGCCTTCTATCGGCTGCTGTCGATGGCGGTCGAACTGCGTGGCGCGCCGTTCATGGGGTGGATCACCGACCTGTCGGTCCAGGATCCGCTGTATGTGACGCCCGTCTTGATGGGGGCCTCGATGGTGCTGCAGCAGCGGCTGACACCGTCGGCGGCCGACCCGACACAGCAGAAGATCATGATGCTGATGCCGGTGATTATGACGGTGATGTTCCTGTGGGCACCGAGCGGCCTCGTGATTTACTGGTTCACCAGCAACGTGTTCGGCATCGGCCAGCAGGTGATCACCAATCGGTTGGCCGGGCCGGCCAGGACGCGGCAGGTACGGCCGGCCGCCGAACGGCAGACCCGGAAGACGCCGAGTGCGGAGGTGGTCGACGTCGAACCGGTGGTTGACAGTGGGAAGCCGACTTCGGGTGCGAACCGCGGATCCAAGAAGCGGTCCAGCCGAGGTTCGAAACGCGGGCGACGCTGATCGCCCGGCACCGAACTGCGGCGTAGCAAGAGAGGACAGGCCAAGTGAGCGCGGATCTCGAATCGCGGATGGTGAGCTTTGTCGAGGTGGTCACCTCGGCAATGGGAATGTCGGTGGAAGTCGCCTGCACGCCGATCGACGACGGCACCAGGATTACCGTCGATGGCGAGGGCGGCGAGCTCCTGCTACGGCGGAAGGCCGGCGGCCTCGACGCGCTACAGCATGTCGTCAACGCGGTGTTCCGAGGTGAGCACACCAAGGGCCACATCGTCGTGGATTGTCTCGACTACCGGAAGGGGAAGGACGAGGAGCTGCGCCAGACCGCAGTGCTGCTCGCCGATCGGGCGCGGACGACGGGCGAGACCCAGGAACTCGGTCCCCTCAACCCCTACGCGCGCCGGATCGTCCACCTGGCCATCGCCGATGACCCGGGCGTGTCCTCGGAGAGCATCGGCGACGCGTTCCTCAAGACGGTGCTCATTTCTCCCGGCGAGTAGTTCGCGCCCGCAACGGCCCAGCTAAACCTGAGGCCGCCGTGGTTTAGCCCCAGCCAAACCTGAGTACTCCAGGTTTGGCCATTGACCCGGTCCACTCCGCGTCCAATACTGCCGCCTGTGGCGCCCGCCGAGCGGGCGCGGTCGGACCGGTATGTTTAGCTCAGATGACACGATCGTCGCCCTGGCGACGCCGCGAGGCCGCGGGGGACTGGGAGTCGTGCGGGTCAGTGGGGTCCAGGCGCAAGAGGTGGCCCAGGCGCTGCTGGGGCGAGGGGCTCCGCTCGAGGCACGTCGGGCGACGGTGACCACGCTGGTGGATGTCCACGCCGGCCGCCGGCAGACGATCGACGAGGTTGTCGCCACGCTGTTTCCCGGACCGCGCTCATACACCGGCGAGGACGTGGTCGAGGTGAGCGCTCACGGGAGCCCGGTGTTGCTGGATCGGATCGTCGAGTTGGCGGTCGCGTCTGGGGCGCGGCTCGCCGAACCGGGCGAGTTTACGTTCAGGGCGTTCTTGAACGGACGGCTGGATCTGATGCAGGCGGAGGCGGTCGCCGACCTGATCGAGGCGGTGACGCCGCGGCAGGCCCGAGTCGCGTTCGATCAGCTGGAAGGGACGATGACGGCCCGTATTGCCGCGTTGGACGAACGATTGTTCGATCTGACGGCACGCCTGGAGGCATCGCTCGATTTTCCGGAGGAGGGCTATCACTTCGTCACACCCGATGAGGTGGTCGATGGCCTTGCTTCGGTGCGGGGCGAGATCGAGGCGGCGCTGGGAGAGGCGGCCCAGGGACGACTGGTGCGAGAGGGGGGGCAGGTGGTGATCCTCGGCACGCCAAATGTTGGCAAGTCATCTATTTTCAATGGTTTACTAGGTTCTTCGAGGTCAATAGTCGCGGCTGAAGCGGGGACGACGAGGGACCTTGTGACCGAGAAGCTGGACCTGGACGGCCTCGCGGTGACGCTGGTTGATTCGGCCGGGCTGCGCCTGGCCGCTGACGTGGTCGAGGAGGAGGGCGTGGCGAGGGCGCGGGGCGCTGTCGAGGTTGCGGCGGCGGCGCTGGTCGTGCTGGACCGTTCCCGGACGTGGAGTGCGCCAGAGCTCGAGGCGGTGCGGGAGGCGGATGGTGTGCCGCGCGTGGTGGCGGCCAACAAGGTGGATCTGCCGGCGGCGTGGGATGCCGCTGAGCTCGAGCGTCGTGCGGGTGTCGGAGCGGTTGAGGTGTCGGCCGCGACCGGCGAGGGGTTAGACGCGTTGCGCTCGGCGCTGGTCGGGGCGCTGGGGGGGGGAGAGCCGCTTCGCGACAGCCCGGCGGTCGCCAATCGGCGCCACGCGGGACTGTTGGAACGGGCGGCGGAGGCGCTGCGAGCGGCCGAGAGCGGGGCGACGGCTGGCGCGGCCGAGGAGTTCGTGCTGGCGGATGTCGCGCGGGCGAGGACGGCGTTCGAGGAGTTGACCGGGAGCCGGACGCCCGATCAGGTGCTCGAGCATATCTTCGAGCGGTTCTGCATCGGGAAGTAGCGAGGTGAATCGATGAGCAGGGTCTACGACGTGGTGGTCGTGGGCGCCGGGCACGCCGGCGTGGAGGCGGCGCACGCGGCGGCGGTCCTGGGCTGTTCGGTGGCGTTGTGTACGTTGTCGAAGGAGACAGTGGCGCAGATGCCGTGTAACCCCGCAGTGGGCGGGACGGCGAAGGGACACCTGGTGCGCGAGATCGATGCACTGGGTGGGTTGATGGGTAGGGCGATCGACGCCACCGGTATTCAGTTCAAGCTGCTGAACCGGAGTCGGGGTCCGGC
>CAJWMX010000124.1 GCA_913043805.1 uncultured Acidobacteriota bacterium
GCCAGGTCGCCGACCGAGCTGTAGTGCTCCGGGAGCGTGCCGCCGTTCGGCAGCGCGGGACGCGCGGGGGCCGGCGGCTCCGATGAAGCATCGACCTCTGCCGGAGCCGCGCCACCGCACCCCGCGGCGCCGAGCACCACGGGCAGGAGCAGGACGCTGAAGATCCTCTTGGTCATCGTTGTCTCAACGTCATGGCAACGCGTAGGCCAGCAGCGTCGTGCCGGCGGCCACCGTCACATACTGCTTCCCGTCCTCGCCCATGTAGATGATCGGGTTCGACCCGCTGATCATCTGCTCGGTCTCGACGCTCCAGAGCTCGCGCCCGGTCCTGGTCTCATACGCCCGGAACATCCGGTCCGAGGCGCCCCCGACGAACAGGATGCCGGCCGCCGTCGACGTCGGGCCGCCCTTCTGGGAGTTCGGCGCGCCGGTCAGCAGTCCCGGCGGCGCACCCTCGACCGTCCCGAACGGGATCTTCCAGGCGATCTCGCCGCTGTTAACGTCAACCGCCACCAACTGCGACCAGGGCGGCTGCCAGCAGGGCCACCCGTCGACGCTCAGCCGGTCCACGATGTGCCAGTAGCGCCGACGCGACTCAGGCGGACCGACGTACCCCCGTCGGTCGGGGTTCTCCCCCACCGGTTCGAGCGTGCTGATGTGCCCGGTATCCGCGTAGTTGATTATGTAGTAGCCGAGGGTCGGGTCGAACGTTCCCCCCGTGAATTCAGTCCCACCACCCGTCGACGGAAACACCATCGCCCCCTCGAGCGATGGCGGCGTATAGGGGCCGCGGTTCCGTCCTCCGTCGTAGGCCATCAGTCGTTCGCGACACGCCGCGGTGTGCTCGGGCGTCACCGTGGCGATGTCGTCCATGGTGAAGTCGATACGCCCGAAGACCGGCGGCTTCACCGGAAACGGCTGGGTCGGTGAGTAGTACTCGCCCGGCATGTCTCCCGCCGGGACCGGACGCTCCTCGATCTCGTAGATCGGCTCGCCGGTGACCCGGTTGAAGATGAAGAGCACGGGAAACTTCGTCATGACCCCGACCGCTGGAATCGTCTCGCCATCCTGCTCCACGTCGAACAGGATCGGCGGCACCGGCATGTCGAGGTCCCACAGGTCGTGGTGGATGGCCTGGAAGTGCCACAGGCGTTCGCCGGTCATCGCATCAACCGCCACGATGGAGTTCGCGAACAGGTTGTCGCCCGGCCGGTCCATACCGTAGAAGTCGTTGTGGGCCGAGCCCAGCGGCATGTAGAGAATCCCGCGCTCCTCGTCGATGGTGAAGAAGCTCCAGGTGTTGGCGCCGCTGACGTTCTCCCACGACCCGTCCAGCCACGTGTCGTTTCCGAATTCACCTGGATGCGGCACGGTATGAAACGTCCACACCAGATCGCCGGTGCGCAGGTCCCACGCGCGCACGTCGCCGGCGGGCCCCTTCGAGCCAGTTTCGTCCGCGTTGTGCACCGGCGTGAAGACCAGGTGCTCGTAGATCGCCACGCCAGACCCGATCCCGTAGTGCATGTCGGGAAACCCGTTCATGACGTCTTCCGTCTTCAGGTCGACATACCCGTCGCTGCCGAAATGGGCGCCTGGCAGGCCAGTCTCTGCGTCGAGCGAGATCAGCTCGCCCTCCTCGGTGCCGAAGACGATCTGCGGTCGGATACGGTCGGTTCCCTCCCACCACGCCAGCCCTCGCATCGACCCGCCGGTCCAGTGCTGCTGATGCTCGGCCGAGTCCCACTGGCCGGGGGCGGTGTAGTCCCACAGCTCTTCGCCGGTTTCCGGCACCAGCGCCACCACCCGGTAGTAGGGAAACGACAGATACAACACCCCGTCGACCATCAACGGCGTCGATTGCGCGGGTCGCGACGGCACACCAGGCCGGGGCATCTCGTAGCGCCAGGCCAGCTCCAGCTGGTCAACGTTGTCGGCGTTAATCTGTGTCAACGGTGAATGCCGCTGGTTGCCGAGGTCACGTCCCCAGTTGCGCCAGTCGTCCTGCGCCGCGGCTGGCGGTACCGTCACCGCCACGAGCACGACGCCCACGAGAAACGGCCGAACCATGCTGACCACGATGTCCTTCGTCACTTCCCTACTCCTATGAGCGAGACAGGCGCCGATTATACGTCGCGGTGGCTATACTCCCCGGATGAGCCTGGATCCCGCCCCATACCTGAAGGCCCTTGCCCGACACGTGACCGGCGGAGACCGTTCGGGAGGGCCGACCCACGAGGTCACGCTGACCCGTGCCTACCCCTTCTCGCGACAGGAGCTGTGGGCCGCCCTGACCACGCCCGCGCAGCTTGCCCAGTGGTTCCTGCCGGTACGTGGGACCCTGGACCTCGGCGGCCGCTATCAGCTCGAAGGCAATGCCGGCGGGGACATCGTGACCTGCGAGCCACTGGCCGCGCTGGGGCTAACCTGGGAGTTCGGGGATGACGTGAGCTGGGTCGACGTCGCGCTTGCGGATGCCGGCGCCGGGACCCGCCTGACGCTGACCCACGCCTCGCGCCCGTCCTCGCACTGGACCGAATACGGACCGGGCGCCGTCGGCGTCGGGTGGGAGCTTGCGTTGCTAGCGCTCGCGCGCCATCTCGCCGGCGAGCCCAAGCTCGACGAAGAAGCCTTCGTGACCTCTTCCGAAGGCCGAACGCTCATCACGGGCGCAAGCGAAGGATGGGGCCAGGCGTCGCTCGCCTCGGGCATCGACGCCGCCGAGGCCGAGGCCGCCACCCGCCGCACCACGGCGTTCTACACCGGCGTGTCGGTCGACGGAGACTAGCGCCCGTCGGCCGCCTACGGCGCCGGTTCCACCGTGATCTGCCCGATTGCCCAGGGGTGGTCCGTGCAGTGGTAGAGGAAGGTACCGACCTCATCGAAGGTGGCATACCCCCACTCGGCGCTCTCGATGGTCTCGGTCGTCCAGCTGCCATCGCGAGCGGCAATCGTGTGTGACTCCTCGCCGTTGTTGATGAACTGCACCCGCGTGCCGACCGTCACGAGGGCGCGCACCGGGTTGAACCGGTGTTCGTCGAACCCGTAGCGGGTGCCGCCCACCATGCCCCGCACCCCCTCGACCAGGGTGGCGGTCTCGATCCGGCGGGTTCGGACCGGCTGCGGCTGCGGTCGCTCGTAGCCGTCGAACGGGTCCATCACGGGTTCGCCTCGCGCGGCGACCTCGCCGTCGAGCGCGAAGGCCCAGAGTTCGGCGCCCATCGGGATCAGCAGGTACTGCGTGCCGGCCAGCTCATAGGTGCTAGCGGGCCCCGGGCGAACGAAGGCACCCTCGGGACTGGTACGGAACGTCCACACCCGGTCCCCGCTCCGCACGTTGTAGGCCTCCACTTGACCGCCGGCGGATGCTCGAAACATCAGACCGCCCGCCGTCGTCAGCGGCCCGCTCGTCCCGAGCCACGACGCCGGCATCTCGTGCTTCCAGACCACCTCTTGCGTCCGGGTGTCCACCGCCGCCAGCACGCCGACCGGATCCGGCAGGGTCAGCTCGTTGTCATCGAGCCGCCAGTGGAACGGATCCTCGAAACGCCGCGCCCGCCCCACGACCGCACGCCCCTGCGCATAGATGTAGCCGGTCTGGGGGCTGAACGACATCGGCGTCACCCGCACCCGGGGAATTGGCACGTTCGGCGCCACGATGGTGTGCTCGTTCACCATCGGCGGGGTGTAACTGCTGCAACTCAGTTCGAAAGGCGGCGGCACCCGGTCGCGCCAGTACGAGCAGTCCGGCAGGATACTCTCGACGCCCACGGGAAACGGCTGCGTCGCCGCGGTCTTCTGGTAGTCGTCCTGCGGAACCTCGCGCTCCTCGATCTCTATCAGCGGCTCGCCCGTCTCACGGTCGAACAAGAACAGCAGACCGTCGGCTCGCATGGCAGCGACCGCCGGCCGCGGCTCGCCCGCCCCGGTGTCGTGGTCGTAGAGCAGCAACGGCGTCGCGATATCGGCGTCCCAGACGTCGTGCCGCACTACCTGGTAGTGCCACCGCCGCTCGCCCGTTTCGACGTCGAGGGCGAGCACCGATGCGGTGAACAGGTTGTCACCCTCGCGGATCTCGCCGCCGAACATCGGCGCCGGGTTGCCGGTGGAGAAATAGACCAGGCCCAGCTCCGGGTCGACCGTCCCGACCAGCCAGACGCCGCCGCCGCCCAGCTCCCAGGAGTTCGAATCCTGCGGCCAGGTCTCGTGGCCGAGCTCGCCCGGACGCGGCACGATGAAGAACGTCCACTGCGTCTCCCCGGTCGCGGCGTCCAGTGCGAGGATCCGTCCCTGACCGCCCGTGTCGCCATTGGCCAGCCCGACAAACACCCGGCCCATGGCATACATCGGCGCCGAGGTGACGGCCTCGCCGTCCTGATGCGGGTCGCTGCCGACCCGCTCGATCCACACCTGCTCGCCGGTGGCCTTGCTGAGCGCCATCACCTCGCCGCTTCGCAGGCCGACAAACACCAGTTCGTCGCTCAACCCGACACCTTGCCACGACGGCACCATGCCGCTCCCGTCGTCGGCCTGCCACCGCCAGATCTGCTCACCGTTGCCGGCATCGAGGGCGAAGACGTTCGCGCCACCGGTCAGATAGACCACGCCGTCCTGGATGACAGGCGTTGCCCGTGACGAAGCGCCGCCCTCGAACCTGGTCACCCAGGCGGCTCCCAGCCGGTCGATCGTCTCGAGCGAGATCTCGTCCAGGGCCGAGTACCGGGTGCTCGACCGGTCTCCGCCAACCAGTGGCCACTCCGAGGTCGGATACCCGCCCTGCGACCCTTGCGACTCCAGGCCAACCACGCCGGCAAGGCCCAGCATGAGCGCCGTGGCCAGAACGATGGTGCGAGATTGAGACAGCATCAGCTTCTCCTTGCGATAACGTCAACGCGCGAGATGCGCAGGCGACGGTGTCCTATGGCCGCAGCTCCCGACCGAGCCGCTCGAGGTTCCGAGCGCCGGCGAGGATGCCATACATGCCGATGTTCCCCTCGTGGCACGCATACTCGAAGATCGGGCCATCGGTCCGACGCAGCGGCATCATTACCGTGTAAGGGGCGGAAAACACCGTCGGATCGGTCACCGTGTACTCGTAGGTCACCGTGTCCGGGTCGAGCCGGGTGAACCGTTCGACCAGGTGCAGGTTCTGGCTCGTGACCGTACTGTCGGGACGAAAGTTCGTGGTCTCGACAACCAGCGTCTCCCCGTCCCAGCGTCCTCGGGATACGCCCTTCAGCTGGGCAAAGGGGGGACGGTCGCGATCGTCGAACGGGATGATCCGCGACTGGTTCGCCATCTCGTTCTGGATGACCACATAGTCGGCCGTCTGGAAGATCATCACGTTGTTGTTGTAGGCTCCGGACCGCATCGGGGGACCGGCCAGCGACGTGCCGAGACACCGATCGGACATCGTACGGTTCTCGTACGAGTCGTAGCGGTGCGCCTCAGTATAGGCCCTGCGTCTGGCCAGGGCCGCCTGCCCGGCCGCCGTGCGGGGCGGTCGGCGCCCGTCGGGCGGATCGACGACCAGCGACGTGCGTTTGTCCGAGGTCAGCTCCACGCCGCGCTCGTACCAGAACTCGTTGTAGGACAGCACCCCGCCCTCCGAGCGCGGCGCGTAGCCGGCGCTCCGCGCCCCCCTCTCCGGGTCGAAGAGGTCCCGGTTCTGCCGCGTGCGCTCCGAAGCCTCGAACGCCGCCGCCTCCTCCGCCCCCAGGGTCTCCTGCCCGGCGAACTGCGACGGCCGTTCGAACGGCGTCAAGGTGCGAAAGGTGAAGATGCCGGAGATGTGCGGATGCCCATCGACCGTCCGCATCGGAGTGCTGGCATCCTGGCCAAATACCGACATCGGGGTCACGAGCAGGCTCAGAACAAACACCGGCGCGAGGCTTCGTGGGCGCATCGTTCAGGCTCCTTCGGGACCGAGTTGATTCCTGTCTGCCTCACACTAGACGCGACCTCGTCCCGTGGCAAGCGGTATCAGGACCGGCGTGCGACAATCTCGACGTGGCCGAGTCCGCCCCGGCGCGCGCGACGCCGCCCAGGCGAAACAGATCAGCGACCTCGAGACGGTGCTGGAGGTGTCACGTCGCCTCGCCGGGCAAAAGGATCTCGCTCATCTCATCACCGAAGTGGAGACTGCGGACCGGACCGTCCTGGAGTGCGACCGCGCGACCATCGTCCTCCACGATGTGGACACCGGCCGACTCTACCGTCACGGCGTGGCCGACGGCGGCGTCACCCACCGACGGGTCGCCGAGGCGGTGGTCGCGTCCGCCAACCGGTGTCCATCGATAACGCCGTCAGCGACCCGCGTTGCGATCCTTATCAGCCCGATGGCCCCACCACGACCAGCCTACACGCCTTTCCGTTGTTTGGCCTAGATGACACCCTCGACGCGCGCGACCATCGACGCAGCGGTCATCTTCTCGGCGTGGCGCTGTCCAATCTCGGACTGTTCGACGACCAGCCCGGACTCTTCGAGGCTGACAGGAAGCGTGAACAGGCCGTGGATGCCATCCGGGCGCGCTTTGGCTACGATGCCGTTCGTGTGGCTGGCGGAAGCCGCCGTGGACAGGCGCACCTCCGACGTGACTGACCTCGAGGAACCAGAGTGTCAATCGGGACGCTGAACGCGGGACCGCTGCACGAAGCGCTCAAGGCGGAGTATCTGCACGCGTATGGCCAGTCGCGGGACAGTGCCCACGAGGTGGCCGTGGGCGACTTCGTGGCCGACGTCCGAGGCACGGATGGCGCTCTTTACGAGATTCAAACCTCGGGCTTCAGCGCCATCCGTCGCAAGCTCCGCACGCTGATTGCGGACCATCGCGTCATCCTCGTGCACCCCATCGCCGCCCGCTACCGTATCGTCAAGCTGGCGGCCACCGACAAGGGCACGACCCGCCGCCGGTCACCCAAGCGCGGCCACCCGGCGCAGGTGGCCTCGGAGCTGGTCTACATCCCCGACCTGCTCGCGCACCCGAACTTCGAGCTCGAGGTGGTGATGGTCGAGCTCGACGAGATGCGACGACACGACCCGAAGCGGACGCGCCGCCGGGGCGGCTGGCGGGTCGAGGCGCGGGTACTGACCCGCATCGTCAGCCGACACCGCTTCCGCTCACTCGACGACCTGTTCGGTCTGGCCCGGTCTCCCCTGCCCAGCCCGTTCACCACCGCCGACCTGTCCGAAGCCCTGGCCCAACCCCGCCGAGTGGCGCAGAAGCTGGCCTATGTCCTCCGAGTGGGCGGCGTGGTGGATGTGTGCGGCAAGAAGGGGAACGCCCTGTGCTACCGACGGAAGAACCCGACCTCGGCGGACTGACGTAAGCGGACTGACGTAAGATGAAGCGCTTTCAGCAATCCAGCGGCTCATCCGAAGGAGATGCCCGATGTGTGACGATCTGACCGAAGCCCAGAGCCTCAAGTATCTGCGTGACAACAAGCTCACCCGGCGCCAGTTTGGGGCCGTGTCGGCCGGGGCGGGTCTGATGGCCCTGCTGCCGCGCGCCGCCAACGCACAGCCTGTCACCGAGGCCGAGCTGAACATCACCACGCCCGACGGGATCGCCGACAGCTACTTCGTGCATCCCTCGAGCGGCACCCACCCGGGTGTGCTGATCTGGCCGGACGCGTTCGGGCTCCGGCCGGCCAAACGCCAGATG
>CAJWMX010000125.1 GCA_913043805.1 uncultured Acidobacteriota bacterium
AGATTGAGTGCCGGGACCGTGCTCGATGTCGCTCACTATGCGAGCGCGGGGGCGGTGAGCTTCGCCAGGGGACTGAACGACACGCCGAAGATTGTGGCGCTCCTGCTGGTGGGGGACGCGGTCGCGCCCGGCGTGGCGCTCGGCGCCGTCGGCGTGGTGATCGCGATGGGAGGTGTGGTCAGCGCCCGGCGCGTTGCCACCACGATGGCGCATGGCGTCACCGCGTTGAATCCGGGGCAGGGGTTGACGGCCAACGTCGTGACGTCGCTGCTGGTCATCGGCGCTTCGACGGCCGGGCTCCCGGTGTCGACGACCCACGTGTCGTGCGGCTCGCTCTTCGGGATCGGCGCCACCACCGGCGAGGCGCGCTGGTGAACCATCCGCCGGATTCTTCTCGCCTGGGTGGTCACCCTGCCGCTGGCCGGCCTGCTGGGCGCCGCCGGCTTCCTTGCGATCCGCATCGCGGCTGACTAGCGGCAGCGAACCTCTGCCGGCGAGCCGGGATAGCATAGGCGACTTGCCTGCCGAATCACCGCCCGTTGAGCGGACTGCGCCGGATTCTCTGGATGCGGCGCCCGGAGGACGAACGGGTCGGCTGGCCCTTGTCCTGGCCGGAGCGGCCCTCTTTGCGGCACTCGTCACCCTCAACGCCGGCGGCTATCGCTATGGAGCCTCGGATCAGGCGTTCTACATTCCGGTGGTGCTCGAGGAGATGCGTCCCGAGCTGTTTCCCCACGACCGTCCCGTCATCGCGGCCCAGGACCGCCTGTTGTTCTTCGACGACTGGTTCGGCCCGCTCGTCGAGGCCAGCGGGCTGGGCTTGCCGACGGCGTTCCTCCTTGCCCAGATCGTGACGCTGCTCACGCTGTACGGCGCCGTCATCGGCATCGGTCGGGCGGTGTGCCGCACCCCCTGGGGGATTGCGGGCCTGCTGGTGCTGATGACGATCCGTCATCGGATTCCGCATACGGGCGCGAACTCGGTAGAGGGCTATTTCCATCCGCGCATGCTGGCGTTCGCCTTCGGTCTATCCGCGCTGGCGCTCTATCTCCATGGGCGAGTCCGGATCGCGATGGCAGTCGTCGGGGTGGCCCTACTCATCCATCCGACGATCGGCTTCTGGTACGCGCTGCTGCTCGCCGGTGCCGCCGCGATCAGCGGGGACCTGCCTCGCCGGACGCTGGTCGGCGGGGGAGCGGTGGCCGCGATTGTCGGGCTGTGGGCGTTGGGTGGAGAACTGGATGACGGCCTGGTGGTCATGGACGTCGCCTGGCTCGAGGTGCTGGCGCTCAAGGACTACCTGGTCATCCCGGGGTGGCCGTTGGCCGCGTGGCCCAGCAACCTGGCGATCGTCGGGTTCGTGGTCGTCGTCTCGCAATACCGGCGGCGCCTGGGCCTCGCGACTGATCGAGAACGTGCCGTCGTCGGCGGGTGCCTGCTGCTGCTCGTGGCCTTCCTGCTTTCGGCACCAATCTCCTATGCCGGTGTGGCGCTTGCCGTGCAATTGCAAGTCAACCGGGTGTTCTGGCTCATCGACTACGTCGGGGTGGCGTTGTTCGCCTGGCTGCTGTTCGAGGCCCCATGGTTCCGGGAGGCGCCCGACCGGCGCTGGAGCCGGCCCCGTCGAGTTCTGGTCGTCGTGATCGCGTTGCTGGCGCTCTGGCGCGGTGGCTATCGTGGATTCGTGGAAAGGCCGGACCGGCCAGTCTTCCAGGTGGGCCTGGCGGCGACTGAGTGGCATCAGGTCATGCGTTGGGCCGCCGAGCAGCCGGTTGGAACGCATTTTCTGGCCGATCCGGTCCACGCGGCACGCTACGGGATCAGCCTCCGGGCCGCTTCGAGTCGTGACGTCTATCTCGAGTTGGTCAAGGACAGCGCGCTCGCCATCTACTCGCCCGAGATTGCGACGCGGGTCTCGCGTCGCCTCGAGGCTTTGGGCGACTTCGAGCGATTGACCGAGGAGCGGGCGCTGGAACTGGGTCGTCGCTACGAGATCGACTATCTCATCACGGAGCAGGCGCTCCGTCTCCCGGTGGCGAATCGAGCCGGCCCCCTGGTCGCGTACAGCTTGGGTCGCTGAGCTCGCTCATTCGGGCTGGTCGTCTATGCCCGGAAGCTCTTTCTCGTCGTCGTAGTCGACCTTGTGCAGTGGCATCACGACGCTCGACAGGACGTTCAGCACGTGCCCGCCAATCCGCTTGTAGAAGCGAGTGGCCAGGACGAGGGCCGTGGTGAGCTCTCCTGAGTAGCCGGCCTTGCCGATCCGGGTGATCAGTACGTCACATCGATGGGCGATCTCGCGGCCCTGCTGAATCAGCCCGGGTGCCTGTTCCTGATCCGAGGTGAGAAAGATCTCACCCGCGGACTCGAAGGCGACCTCGACCCCGCGCCGGATCTCGAGCAGCTCGCCGACGACTTCGTCCTCGGGAAACGGCTCGGGGTGTATGTCGGCCAGCTCGGAGAGGTTCTTGGCGTAGCCCCCCAGCGCGACTTTGAGTTGATGGTCGCCGGCCGGGAGATCGAGCCGGTAGCGTCCGTCGAGATCCGTGTAGGTGATCGCGCCCGTCGTCAGCGCCTCGACCGGGACTCCGGGCAATGGGATCGCGTTGGTCTCGTCCACGACCACGCCGTTCACGGCGCCGGTGGTTTGGGCCTCGACCGGCAGGGCGCAGGCCAGCGCCACAAGACCGACCATCCACAAGCAGCTTCGCATCGATGTTGCCTCCGTTGAGCGTCGCCCTGGAGAGCGACACCCGAAAGTCGCGACGCCATCGTCGCGACGGAGGCAACGGTAGTGGTCTGAGGTGACGTGGTGGTGACGGGCCGATTTCGCAGACGTTAATTTCGCGAGCGAGTCGTTTTATCCGAGGATGGAGCTATTTACCTAGAGTTTACCTGGCCGTCATGCGGCCGAAATATCTGGACACTAGCGCTGCACAGCGATGCGGGTGCTCGTCGTCGAAGACGATTCCGATATCGCGACCTTGATCACGTCGGCCTTCCGTCGTGACGGCGCCGCCCATGTTGAAGTCGTGGGCACCGGTTCGGACGCGCTACGGGTGGTCGATGCCGAGGCACCCGAACTCATGATCTTCGACCTGAACCTGCCTGATATCGATGGGTTCACGCCGTGTCGGATGGTACGTGCCCGTCAGGCTGCTCACCGCTTCCA
The DNA here is from genome assembly GCA_913043805.1 of uncultured Acidobacteriota bacterium. GTDB lineage: Bacteria > Acidobacteriota > Vicinamibacteria > Vicinamibacterales > UBA8438 > UBA2994. The sequence goes on from CAJWMX010000125.1 coordinate 3,173, forward strand.
GTGATAGTGGTGACGGCCAGAAGCAGCGAGATTGACAGAGTCCGAGCGTTCGAACTCGGTGCTGACGACTACCTCACCAAACCGTTCGGTCTACGTGAGCTGACCGACCGGGCGAGGGCGGTCCTGCGGCGGACGCGGTTCGAGCCGGTCGGCGAATCGGTCTACGAGGGGCGGCTTCTCACGGCAGACTTCGCGGCCGTCGACGTCAGGGTCGAAGGCTGCCCGATCCGTCTCACCCGGAGAGAGTTCCAGATCCTGCGCTGTCTGGTGGAGAACCGTAACCGGGTGATGTCGCGAGACCGTCTGCTGGACCGGATCTGGGGCAGCGGAGAGCCGGTCGAGGCGAGGACCGTCGACGTGTACCTGGGTCGCCTGCGCGCGAAGCTCGGCACCGCAGGCGGGCAGATAGAAACAGTCTTCGGATTGGGATACCGGTTCGTCGAGGATCCAGGCTGAGCGCCCTGGAGGAGCGGATTTCCCGATACTGCGAGTAGGCGCGTTTACCTGGAATTAACAGTGCTGTAACAGCCATGAAATTGCTGGGGGTTAGTGTTGCAATATGAGAGATAGCGATTTCTTGATGACACAGGGATATCGGCGTCGAGTCCTGGGAGCCATCGCGCTGAGCGCGGGCGTGGCTCTGGCGGTCTTGGGCTGCGGCGGCGGAGGAGACACCGGTTCGACCTCGTCTGCGGTCATCACGGTCGATGGTTCGAGCACCGTGTTCCCGATTGCCGAGGCGGTCGCCGAGGAGTTTCAGCTGGCCAACCCCGGTACCCGGGTGACGGTCGGGGTGTCGGGGACCGGCGGTGGCTTCAAGAAGTTCTGTGCCGGCGAGATCGACATCTCCGACGCCTCGCGGCCCATCAAGCAGGTGGAGATCGACGCGTGCGCCGCCGCGGGTATCGAGTTCATCGAGCTTCCGGTGGCCTACGACGGGATTGCGGTCGTGACCAACCTGGCCAACGACTGGGTCGACACGCTCACGCCGGCCGACCTGAAGCGGATGTGGGAACCGTCGGCCCAGGGGACGATCACCCGCTGGAACCAGGTCAAGACCGCCTGGCCCGATCAGGAGCTCCATCTGTTTGGGCCCGGCATCGACTCGGGGACCTTCGACTACTTCACCGCGGCCATCGTCGGCGAAGAAAGCGCGAGCCGGGGCGACTTCACGTCCAGCGAGGACGACAACGTCATCGTCCAGGGAGTCGCCACCGACGAACTGGCGCTCGGGTTCTTTGGTTACGCCTACTACGAGGAGAACCGAGACCGACTGCGCCTGGTGTCGATCGATGACGGCGACGACAGCAATGGCGCCGGCCCGATCGCACCGTCGCCGGACACCGTGAGGAACGGCACCTATCAGCCGCTCTCCCGGCCGGTTTACATCTACGTCAATCCGACCGCGCTCGACCGTCCGGACGTCGCCGGCTTCGCCAGCTACTTTCTCAACGAAGGTGCGGCGCTGGTCCGTGAAGTCGGATATGTGCCGCTCACCGACGATGAGTATGCACTCGTGCAGCGCAGGCTCGAGGAACGGGTGACCGGCACGATGTATGGCCACGGCAACGAGTTGGCGTCGCTCGGCACGCTGCTGACCGGCGCCGGTCATTGATGACGCTCGCCCGGACGGCTTCGACGCATGGCTTCTGAGCGGCGTGATCGCATCGAGCGTCTCATCGAACGGGGCTTGCAGGCCTGCGCGGGCCTGTCGGTCCTGGTCACCGCCGGCATCCTGGTGGTGCTGTTGGTCGAGACGTTACAGTTCTTCCGTGAGGTCTCACCTTTCGAGTTCCTGTTCGGAACGGTCTGGACCCCTCTCTTCTTGCAGAAATCGTTCGGCGTGCTCCCTCTGGTGGGGGGCACGCTCCTCGTCTCGTTCATCGCGATGTCGGTGGCAGGGCCGGCTGGGCTGCTGACCGCGATCTACCTGAGTGAGTACGCGCCGTCCCGCGTCCGCCGGGTCGTCAAACCGGTGCTGGAGGTGCTCGCCGGAGTGCCCACCGTCGTCTACGGCTACTTCGCCCTGCTCTTCGTGACACCGCTGTTGCAGCAGCTGATACCGGGTCTCTCCGGCTTCAACGCGCTCAGCCCAGGCCTCGTAATGGGCATCATGATCCTGCCCATGGTCTCGTCCTTGTCGGAGGACGCGCTGCACGGGGTGCCGCGTGGTCTCCGCGAGGCCGCCTATGCCCTGGGCGCCACCAAGATGCAGACCACGGTCCGGGTGGTGCTCCCGGCCGCGCTGTCCGGCATTTCGGCGGCCGGGATCCTTGCGGTGTCCCGCGCCATCGGCGAGACGATGATCGTCACCATCGCCGCCGGTCAGCAGCCCCGGCTGACCGCCAACCCGCTGGTGCCGATCGAGACGATGACCGCCTACATCGTGCAGGTCAGTCTCGGAGACACCCCTACGGGCACCCTGGCATACCGCACCATCTTCGCGGTCGGGATGTTGCTGTTCGTCAGCACGTTCCTCCTGAACCTGGTGAGCAACTGGCTCCGAGAGCGTTTCCGGGAGGAATACGCGTGACGCGGCGCCTGCGGAACCAGCTGCTCGATCATCTGCTTCATGGCGCGGGCATGGCAGCGACCCTGTTGGGTCTCGTTGTCCTTGGCGCCCTCCTGTTCGACATCTTCTCCGACGGCCTGGGACGAATCTCCTGGGACTTCCTGACCAGTTTCCCGTCTCGGCGCGCCGAGAACGCCGGGATCTACGCGGCGTTGGCCGGGACCGTGTGGGTGATCTCCTTCACGGCGTTGCTGGCGGTGCCCCTTGGCATCGGGGCCGCAATCTTTCTGGAGGAGTACGCGGCCCGTGGCGGATGGTCGCGCGTCATCGAGATCAACATCGCCAATCTCGCCGGCGTGCCGTCGGTCATCTACGGGCTGCTGGGGCTCGGGCTCCTCGTTCGGACCCTGGCCCTGGGGCGGAGCGTCATCGCCGGCGCGGCCACCCTGGCGCTGCTGGTGCTCCCCGTGGTCATCTTATCCTCGCGGGAAGCGCTCCGCGCCGTGTCGCCATCGCTGCGGGAAGCGTCCTACGCTCTCGGCGCGACCAAGTGGCAGACCATCTGGCACCAGGTACTGCCGGTCGCGCTACCTGGGATGCTCACCGGCATGATCCTGGCACTGTCCCGCGCGATTGGCGAAACCGCGCCGCTCATCACCATCGGGGCGCTCACCTACGTTCCGTTCGCCCCCGCCGGCATCTGGTCTCCGTTTACCGTGCTTCCGATCCAGGTCTTCAACTGGGTGTCCCGGCCGCAGGAGGCGTTCCTCGAGAACGCGGCCGCCGGTATCATTGTTCTGCTGGCGCTCCTCCTGGCGATGAATGGGGCGGCCGCCTGGTTGCGCGACAGGTTCCAGCAGTAGCCACCTGCGCCGACACACCATGTCATCCTCGACCACCGCGATCCCTTCTCTGGCGGATGTGGCCCAGCAGTCGGCTGAGTCCGGCGCGGCAGACACCCCGACCAAGGTCGACGTCGACGCACTCAGCTTCTTCTACGGTGAGAAGCAGGCCCTCGAAGGGGTGTCACTCTCGATCCCGGCCAACCAGGTCACCGCCTTCATCGGTCCGTCCGGGTGCGGAAAAAGCACGTTTCTGCGGACGCTGAACCGGATGAACGACATCATTCCGCGGACTCGCGTCGTGGGCAAGGTCGCGATCGACGGCGACGACATCTACGCGCCCGGTACCGACGTGGTGGAGCTGCGCCGTCGGGTCGGCATGGTGTTCCAGAAGTCGAACCCCTTCCCGAAGTCGATCTACGAGAACATCGCCTACGGGCTGCGGATCAACGGGATGGCCGGGGCGCGATCCGAGCTCGACGATCGCGTCGAGTCGAGTCTGCAGGCCGCGGCCCTGTGGGACGAGGTGTCCGACCGGTTGCGCGAATCCGCTCTCGCATTGTCCGGCGGTCAGCAGCAGCGTCTGTGTATCGCTCGCGCGCTGGCCGTGCAGCCCGAGGTGCTGCTCATGGACGAGCCCGCCTCGGCGCTCGATCCGATAGCGACCCAGCGGATCGAGGAGCTGGTGTATCAGCTCAAGTCCAAGTACACGATCGTCATCGTGACCCACAACATGCAGCAGGCCGCCCGGGTGTCGGACCGGACGGCGGTCTTCTGGTTGGGCAAGCTCGTCGAATATGACAAGACGAGCCAGATCTTCACCGCTCCGTCCGAGAAGCTGACCGAAGACTATGTGACGGGCCGCTTCGGATAGGGACGCGGCGCCAGGGTTTTGAACGCACTCTCAAGGGAGGGAGCCGTTGACGGACACCGCCCAGCCGACCACTCGGCATTTCCAGGAGGAGCTCGAACAGCTCAAGGAGCGCCTGCTGGTCATGGCCGGTGCAGCCGAGGAGCAAGTGCGGGCCTCGGTGCAGGCGCTGGTCGATCGCGACCACGCGCTCGCCGAACGGGTGCTGACCGGTGATGAACCGATCAACAC
>CAJWMX010000126.1 GCA_913043805.1 uncultured Acidobacteriota bacterium
TCGAAGACGCCATAGTTGGGCAGGAAGTGCTTCCGATACACGCCTGCGACGTCGCCGTCGGTCACCACGGCGGCCGCATTGAACAGGTCGCCGTCGAGCACCGGAAACCCGACCACCGCGACGGTGTCGGTCACCGACGTGGCCAGTTCCCGGAGGCTCTGCGCGGCTGTCTCCGCCAGCCGAGGGTTCAGCAGCAGGTCCTCGGGCGGATAGCCGGTCAGGGAGAGCTCCGGGAAGACGACCAGGTCGGCTCCCTGGGCGCTGGCCGCGCCGATGTCGGCTTCGATCCGCGCGAGGTTCCGATCGAGGTCGCCGACGGCCAGATTGCTCTGGCACAGCGCGACCCTGAGCGAACGACTCCCGGTTTTGTGTTGTCGTGATGCGGTCATGGCGGCGCGTGGCTGCGACTCTGTCACCTTACCACCGGCGAGACGCCAACCAGGGCGAGGACGGGGCCGAAGCCGGGCTGGGGTGGCCGTTGTGCGCCGTTCTGTGCAACTTGTCCGGGGAAACCACTAATTGCCGGTCGAGCCGAAGCCGCCGGCGCCGCGTTCAGTGTCGCCCAGCTGGGTGGTTTCTTCTACCTCGACCGCCAAGGTGGGCTGGACGACCAGCTGAGCCACCTTCATCCCCTGGTGGACGGTGAACGGCTCGCGACCGTGGTTGATGAGGATCACGCCGACCTCACCCCGATAGCCCTCGTCTATCGTCCCTGGGGTGTTGAGCACGGTGACCGAGTGCTTGAGCGCGAGGCCGCTCCGTGGTCGCACCTGTGCCTCGGTGCCGCGCGGGAGCTCGATCGCGATGGCGGTGCCCACCAGGCGAGTCTCGCCGGGCGGGATGTCCAGGTCGACGGCGGCGTAGAGGTCGAGACCGGCGTCTCCGGGGTGCGCGCGGCGGGGCAGGGTGGCGGTTGGTGACAGCCGCTTGACCTTCAGCCGTCGCTGGCCGGCATCGGCGGCCACTAGCGGATGACTTCCGGTGTCGGCAGCCGACTGGTGTCGATGCCGAGCTCGCGTGCGATGTCCACCACGCTGGCCTGCACGGCGCGAACGTTTCGCGGCCCCATGGCCATCAGCTGTTTCTGGATCGGCTGCAGATCCTCGAAGGCGGGGTCTTCGAACTCGTGGAACGCGGCCCGTGCGACCAGACGCGGTTCGCGTTCGAGTACGGGCGTCTCGAGCAGATTGGCGATCGCGCGGGCGAGGGTGTCGTCTAAGCCATCGTCGGGATGACCGAGCTCGGCGTACGCGTCTCGGATCAGCGGCCGGAGCGAGCGATAGATCTCGGCTGCGCCCACCGGGTTGATCGACGCCACGATCTCGGCGTGCATGTTGTAGCGGGTGTAGCTGGCCGGGTCGACCGTGAGCGAGCCGCCGGCCTCGGTGGTCGCGAAGCGTTGGGTCGGGCGCAGCGGCCCCAGGCGCTCGGTCGGATTGTTGCCCTCGGCGATGTTCTCGACCACGAAGACGAAGGTGCGAAGCAGGTCGTCGGGAATGAGCCAGGCGGCGAACGCCGGATGCGACGTCAGCGCCCCGACGAGCGTGCGCACCAACGAGTCACTCTCGTCGAGCGGAGGCAGAATCAGCTCTTCGACCGGAGTGCCGGTTGGGGCGGGGGGATCGACGATGGTAGGCCGCGGAGGCGCAGGGGCGGCCGCCACCGGTTCCGTCTCGGTCGGCTGGCCCGCGCCGAAGAAGAAGTACGAGCCCAGCCCCGCGACGACGGCCAAGGCCACCACACCGACGAGTGGTCCGAAGTACTGGCCTCCAGGGCGAAACGGTGAGGCGTCTGATGTCACGCGGCTGCTCCTGCGGCGCGTCTCGCACTGGGCCGGCCCCTCCCTGCGCGATGCACCCTAGGTTCCACTCCCATCATAGGCCACTGGCGCCGTGGTCACCAGTTGGCCGTGGCTCGGGACACGCGGCCGGCGGCACTCACGGCGCGCCGGTTGCCGAGGGCGCCCGGGGCGTCACATCGTGCCGGCTGACGATCTCAGCGAAGAAGATTTCGGCCATCCGACGGTAGCCCGCGCTGGTGGGATGAAATCCGTCGGGGCCGATGACGCCGGGGACGCCGTCCAGCATGCTGTAGATGTCGACGACACCGCCCCGACCGAGCGTCGGCGCCATGGCGCGAATCTCGTCGTTCAGCGCCTCGATCGAGGCGCGGGTGCCCGGGTGGGAGGCCTCACGCGGCGCCTCGGTCGGCGTCAGCGTGGCCAGCAGCACCTCCACGCCAAGGCCCTCGGCCATGCTCACCATCGACCGGAGCGCGGAGGCGATCGGGGTGACGTTCACCGCGCCGGTGTTGTTGGGCCCGGCCTCGAGCAGCGCGAGGTCGATGTCGTTGAACCCCTCGAACAGGATCATCACGTCCGGCTGCGTCGCCAGCAACGTCGACATCAGGCGCGCGGCGCCTTCGGTCGCCTTCTCACCCGACCGCCCTTCGTTGGCCACGGTGAACTGCTGGGTCATGTAGGCCGGTGTCAAGAGGTTCTGCAACACCGCGGGGTAGGCGCTGAGCGGCTGAATCGCCCGCGAAATGCCGGCGATGCCGCGGCCGTTCGCGGCTCGCAACATGGCCGGGATCTGCAGCGGGTCGGGCGTCGAGAAGCCTTCCGACACGAAGCCCTCGGTGATGCTGTCGCCGAAGGCGAGGAAGCGGGTGAAACGGAGCTTCGGGTCCGGCGGCGTAATGTTGATGTTGAAGCTGCAGGCACTCGCGTAGCTCGGTTCGTCCGCCGAGCAGGTGACGGTCGAGGTGCCGATCGGGAAGGCCGTGCCTGACGCCGGCGCGCAGGAACTCCGCTCGACCGTCACTCCCGCGAGCGTCGGCAGACTCCAGGTCATGGTGACCGGGAGGGCGTCCGTGGACTGGGCCTCCATCGAGGGCGGGCAGCTCATCGGCACGGCCCCGGGGCTCGTGGGAGTCGCCAAGGTGGCCATCGGAGCGTTCGAGTCGCCCGAGCAGGAGGCCGCGAGTCCGGCGAGCACAACTACCGGTAACAGCCGTCGTGTAGCACTCATGAACAGTTGAAATGTCGCGTGTCGGTCGGACGTCTCCCGCCCGAAGATGACCGGCGTGAACTACCGGCAAGCAAACGCAGCAGATATTACGAGGCCGGGAGGCCGAACGCAATCCCGAGCGAGACCGCTATCGCCCGCCTGCGGCGATGACGCCCGAGTCGTCCTCGTCGAACGGGACGCTCCCCGGCGACATCCCGTTCCGCTCGAGAATGTAGGCGACGATGCTCTCGAGTGTCGTCGCATCCGGTTTTCGGCCCGCGGGTGGCATGGCCGCCTTGATGTAGGCGAGCAACTCGCGTGCCGGCCGTCCCCCCCAGAACCCCGCGAAGTCGTCACCCGCGAGCGGCGGAGCGTCCAGGCCGCCCAGCAATGTCGCCGTATGGCAGGTGGCGCAGGAGTCGTCGTAGGCCGTCTTCCCGGCCCGCGCCTGCTCGGCCGTGAACGCCGCCGGCGCCGACTGAGCCGAGAGTGAGCCGCCCAGGAGACAGATCGAGGTAAGGAGCGCGGCCAGGGGGCGCATGCTGATCACCTACCAGACCGAGGCGAGCCACCCGCGGATCTCACCCGCGGGGTTGTCCTCGGTGTGTATCTGCACGTAGAACTCGCCGGCTCGCAGCGCCTCCACCTGTGCTCCGTCGAGGTCGACCTGCCCGCTGAGACGTCCGTCTCGGGTATCGGTGGCCTCGATGGTGAAGATCACGGGGCCTCGCCGGCCGGGTGGCGCCTGATGCACATGGGCCATGGTGGCGGGTGAGCTCAGTCCTTCGAACGAGCCAGTGATGTCGAGGAGTCGTCCGCTGAGCGCCGCCTGCACGTCGCCTGAACCCGAGAGCCCCTGGTAGGTCGCGAAGTCCACGGGCAACACCGACAGCCTGCCGCTGAACTGCTCGGCGTCCTGCGCGGCGGCAGGGACGGCCAGGCCCATCAGGAGGAGAGCGATCGCACCACGCATCTACGGCTCCCTTTCTTCGTCCGGCGTGTCGCCGGTCGACCGCGCGTTGGCGCGCTCGCGAAGTTCGGCCTCGATCTCGGCGGTGTGCTCTCCGAGCGAGGGTGGCGGTCGGTCGAGGACGGCCGGCGTGCGCGACAGTTTGATCGGATTCCCCAGCGCTCGGATCGGGCCAAGCTCGGGGTGGGCCAGTTCAGGCACCATGTCCCGTGCCTGCAACTGCGGGTCGCCCAGCGCCTCGGCCAGCGACCGGACCTCGCCGCAGGGCACGGCGTGGGCCCGGAGGCGGCCGATGATTTCGTCCCTCGTCATCTGGCTGAGCCGCTGGGCGAGCCGTTGCTTCAGCGCGGGCCGGTGACGCATGCGGTCGGTGTTCGTCCGGAAGCGGTCGTCTGTCTCCAGCCCCGGCAGGTCCAGAGCCTGGCAGAACTGATGCCAGAGCCGTTCGTTGCCGGCGGCTACGATGACGAGCCCATCGCTGGCCTCGATCGTCTCGTAGGGGGTCAGCGAGTGATGGTCGTTGCCTTCCCGCCCCAATTCTTCACCGGTCGCGAAGAGGACATTGGCGGGCAGCGACATCGCGCTGGTCATCGAATCGAGGAGGGCAATGTCGACTTGTTGACCCAGCCCGCTCTCGTCCCGATCGCGCAGGGCGAGCAGGATCCCGTTCATCGCATACAGGCCAGCCAGATAGTCGGTGATCGCCACGCCGACCCGGGTGGGGGGGGCGTCCCGCTGCCCGGTGACATGCATCAGGCCCGCTTCTCCCTGGATGACGGTGTCGTAGACCGGAAGGTCCCGCTTGGGCCCTTGCTGCCCGTACCCGCTGATCGAGCAGAAGATCAGGCGTGGATGCCATGTCTGGACCGAGGCATAGTCGAATCCCAGCTTCTTCAGACTGCCGGGCCGGAAGTTCTCGATGAGGACGTCAGCCGTTTCGAGCAACGCGCGCAGTGTCTGCGCGCCCGCTTCGCTCTTCAAGTCGATGGCAACGCTCTTCTTGCTGCGGTTCATGCCCAGGAAGAAGGTGCTGACGTTGCCGCCAGCGAAGGGCGCCCAGAGACGGGTATCGTCGCCGTGCGTCGGCTCTTCGACCTTGATGACCTCGGCGCCCATGTCGCCGAGCAGCATCGCGCAGTACGGGCCGGCCAGTACCCGCGTCATGTCGATGACCCGGAGTCCGTGGAGGGGGGGCATAGCGGAGCCGGATTATATCGTGGCGGTGCCTGGCCTGGCCGTAGGCGTCCCGGGCGTGTAAGGTGCGTCGGATGACGGGGCAGAGCGCGTGAGTGCGAACGAGCCCGCCGCGCGGCCGGCCGTGCGGTGGGAGCGCCTGCTGGCGCTGGTCGGGCTCTACGTGGCGATCGCCCACCTGCTCCCGGCGCCAGCCGGGGTGACCGCAGAAGAATGGCGTCAGGTCGGCGTGTTCTTCGCGACGGTCGGCGGGCTCATGTTGCAGCCGCTCCCTGGTTCGCAAGTGGTGCTGCTGGGGCTGACGGCGCTGCTGCTGGTGGGTGGGCTCCCACTGGATCGGGCCCTCGACGGGTATTCCGCGCCCACCGTCTGGATGGTGCTCGCCGCCATGCTGATGTCGCGCGCGCTGCGCGACTGCGGGCTGGCGCGCCGGGTGGCCCTCTGGTTCGTGCGGGCCATTGGGGGTACGTCGCTCGGGCTGGGCTACTCGCTGCACCTGACCGATCTCACCCTGGCCACCGGTGTTCCGTCGATCACCGCCCGGTCGGCTAGCATCGTGTTTCCGATCGCGCGGAGCATCAGCGGGCTCTACAAGTCCCACCCCGGCGCCTCGTCGGCCGTGCTCGGAGGCTTCCTGATGGCCTGCATGTATCAAGGCAGCGTCATCTCCTCGGCGATGTTCTTCTACAGCAGCGCCGCCAACCTGCTGCTGGGCGAGATGGCCGCGGAGTTCGCGGGCGTCAACATCACCTGGACGAGCTGGTTCGTGGCGGGATTGGCGCCTGGCGTCGTCTCCAGTCTCGTCGTGCCCTATCTCGTCTATCGGATGCTGCCGCCTACGTTGACCAGGACGCCCGCCGCCTCGTCGTTCGCGAACGAAGAGCTCCAGTCCCTGGGACCGATCCGTGGTCGCGAGGCGGCGGTCGCCGTGACTTTCACCGGGCTCATCGTCTTCTGGGTCATCTCGGCGTGGGTCGAGGGGCTGTCTCCGACGCTGGTGGCGTTCGTCGGTCTCGCCGTGCTGTTCGTCACCGGCGCGCTCGATTGGGGGAGCGCGCTCGACGAGCGGTCCGCCTGGGACGTGTTCGTCTGGTATGGCGGGCTCCTGACCATGGGGGGCGTCCTCAACGACACCGGGGTGGCGACCATCTTCGCCACCTGGTTCGGGGCCTGGTTCCCGGCCACGTCCTGGGTCGTCGTGTTTCTCGTCACGCTCGTGGTCTACTTCTACACGCACTATTTCTTTGCCAGTACGACGGTCCACGCCCTGGCGATGTACCCGCCCTTTCTGGCGATGCTCGTGGGCCTGGGTGCGCCTGCCCCGGTCGTGGTCTATAGTCTGGTTTTCGTCAACAACCTGATGGCCGGTCTGACGCACTACGGCACCACGACCTCGCCCGTCATCTTCGTCGAGGGCTATGTGTCCCTGCGCGACTGGTGGCGCGTCGGGTTCTATGCCTCGGTGGTGAATCTGGCCATCTGGCTGCCGGTGGGGATGGTGTGGTGGAAAGTGTTGGGGCTGTGGTGAACGTGACCCGGGTCCGCGGTGTGCGAGGGGTCGTCGCGGCGGCCATTCTGTCGAGCATCGTCGCTGGCTGCGGGGGACCGCCGCCAGAACCGGTCGACCTCCTCATCACCGGCGGTCGAGTACTGGATCCCGAGACTGGTCTCGACGAGGTCCGCCACGTGGCGATTCGCGATGGACGGATCGTGGCCGTCTCCACTGACCGGCCGGAGGCGGACGAGGTGCTCGACGCGCAGGGCCTGGTCGTGGCGCCGGGATTCATCGACCTCCACGCCCATGGCCAGGACGAGGAGAGTCGCCGCTATCAGGCGCGCGATGGCGTGACGACCGCGATGGAACTGGAGATCGGCGTCTATCCGGTGGCCGAGTGGTATGCGGAGCGCGAAGGGCTGGCGTTGCTGAACTTCGGGGCTACGGTGAGTCACCAGGGCGCGCGCCGGCAGGCGTTCGGCGGACTGATTGCGCGCTCGGCCGGCGACGGCACGTTCTCCCTCGGGCGCAGCGGGGAGGATGACGCGTTTCTCTACGAGGCGGCGACCGAGGACGAGCTCCGTCGCGTCGCCCGGCTGATGTCGGAAGGCCTCGACGAGGGCGGCCTCGGTTTCGGATTCGGGATCAGCTATACGCCAGGCGCGAGTCATCGCGAACTGTGGCAGCTCTTCGGGGTCGCGGCCGAGCGCCGGGCGCCGGTCTTCATCCACCTCCGGTCGAGTGGAGCGTTTCGTAACGGTGGGGCCATCGCGCCGTTCCAGGAAGTGGTCGCCAACGCGGCCGCCACCGGCGCGTCGGTGCACATCGTGCACATGAACAGCAGTGCGGGCGAAGCGGCGCCGGACGTCCTCGGTCTGATTCGCGGGGCGGTGAACGGTGGGATCGACGTCACCACCGAGGCCTACCCGTACACCGCCAG
>CAJWMX010000127.1 GCA_913043805.1 uncultured Acidobacteriota bacterium
TCGAAGACGATCAGCGCCAGGATGCAATAGAGGAACCCCTGGAACAGCTCCTCGCTGAACGCCATCCGCATCCCCCACGGCACATGGAGGAAGAAGAACCCGGCGACCAGAAAGATCGATATGAATTGAACCCAGGCGCTCTTTTCGCGAAACGACATCTACCTGGCTCCTTGAGGCTGGCCACTAGAAGTTTCGTAATAGTAACGAAAAAACGACATTGTGTAAATAATTTTTTACTTATTGTCTGGAATAAATTACTCATCGACAAAGAGTCGTCGGGAGAACCGGCGCGCCTTCGGAGCGGAAATCAGCCGTGGTATCGTGGCAGGATTAACTGTTTCCCGCCGCCCGCCGAGGCGGCGACCACATCGAGGAGAATGCTGATGCGACGCCCACTGACCACGGCGCGGCTCCCTCTACTGGCCGGAAGCGTGCTCGTGCTGACCTTCGCGGCCAGCTGGGCCGTCAAGGCACAGGACGAGGCCCCCGACGGCGTGCGGAACTACACCCGTATCGACGCGACGGTGGCGTGCGCCGGAGCGACGCCGTCCGAGGCAATGCCCGCGTTGAAGGAGATGGGCTTCGCCTCAGTGATCAACTTCCGCACAGCCGAAGAAGAGGGCGCCAACATCGATGGCAGCCGCGCCGCGGCCACCGCGGCGGGCCTGGCCTATATCCACATTCCGTTCCGCGCGCCGAGCGACGAGACGACCGAGCAGTTCCTCGATGCCATCGCCGACCCGGCGAACCAACCGGCCTACATCCACTGCGCGTCGGCCAACCGCGTGGGTGCAATGTGGTTCATCAAGCGGGTGCAGCAGGACGGCTGGGCCCAGGACCGCGCCATGGCTGAAGCCGAAACGATCGGCCTGCGGAGCGAGCGACTCAAGGAGTTCGCGACCGCGTACGTGAACCGGTAGCACCACCCGGGCGGGCCCGACACCGGGCTCGCCCGACCATCACGACATGGGCTGCTGCGAAGCCACGAACCCTGACCTCAGGGGCGTGGTGGCCGTAGACCGGCGCTGGCCGGACGCCGGCGTGGCCTGGGACAGGCGTACCGCCCTCAAGGGACTGCTGGGCGCCGCGGGCGTCATCGCCGTGAGCGGCTGCGCCGACCCGCCCCCCGACGGCTCGACCTCCATTCGACTGGCCTTCTGTGGGCAGCTGTTGTGTGTCGTGCCCTACGAAGTGACCCGCGCTCGCGGTCACTTCGCCGACCAGGGACTGGCGGCCGAGCTCGTCTACACCCGTGGAGGCAGCGCCGCGATGCAGGCGCTGGTCGGAGGGTCGGTCGACTACGCCGGCACCTCCTTCGACGTCGCGCTCCAAGCTGCCGCCAACGGCGCCGCCATTCGACGGGTGGCCTCTACCGGCCGTCTGCCGCTCTTCGCACTCGGGGTGGCCCCCGAGCTGGCCACCACGATCACCGACGTGAGCGATCTCGCCGGTCGCACGGTCGGCGTCTCAGGTCTCGGCAATGCCGACCACGCCCTGTTGCTCTACCTGCTTGATCGCGACGGCGTCGACACGGGTACGGTCGACATCGCCGCCATCGGCACCAACCTGTTCGACGCACTGCGACTGGGACAAGTCGACGCAGGGATGCTTCAGGAGCCCGCGCTCTCGCTTGTCGTCGAGGCCGGAGGACGGGAGCTGGTCAACTTCATGGACCTGGCCGAAGCGGAACGCCATGTGGGCGGCGCCTATGAGTTCATGGGCGTGTCGATCCGCGCCGACGAACGCGACCAGCGGCTGGACGAGATCAGACGGCTGGCGGCAGCGCTCGCCGCCGGACTGCAGGACACGCGGCGCCTCCCCGTCGACGAGGTGCTCGCCACTCTGCCGAGCGCCCTGGTGGCCGGCGGGGACCTCGACCAGCTGGGCGAGATCATCGAACGGTATCGGGACTCTCTCTACCCGGAGTCAGTCACGATCGACCGCGCGGCGGCGGCCCGAGTCCAACGCGCCCAGAAGGTCGCTGGCCTCCTGGCCCCCGGCGGCGTTGACCTCGATTCGCTCCTCGACGCGGACGCGCTGTCCGACTGAGCCCTTCCGCGGCATGCTACGCATCCGAGATCTGTCGGTCGGCTACGGCGCCGAGCCGGTGCTCGACCAGGTCAATCTCGAGGTCGGCACCGGTCACGTCGTCAGCCTCGTCGGCCCCTCCGGCTCGGGCAAGACCAGCGTCCTGCGCGCCGTCACCTCGCTGCTCACACCGTTGAAGGGCACGGTCGACTGCGACGCATCAGCGACCGAGGTCGGGTTCCTGTTTCAAGACGACGCGCTCCTGCCCTGGCGCACCGTGGCCCAGAACGTCAGCCTGGGACTGCGGATTCGCGACGTCCCCGCCGATGACATCGACCGACGGGTCACGTCATGGCTGGAAAGAGTCGGTCTGGACGGACTCGGCGATCGGTACCCCGCTCAGCTCTCGGGCGGTCAGCGCAAACGCGCGGCGTTGGCGCAGGTCCTGGTACTCGAGCCGAGACTCCTGCTGATGGACGAACCGTTCGCCTCGCTCGACGCCATCGTCCGGACACGTCTGACGCAGGAGCTGGTGAGCTGGGTCGAGAAGGATGGACTGACCGTTTTGCTCGTCACCCACGACCTGGAAGAGGCGGTGAGTGTATCGGACGAAGTGTTCGTGCTCGGCCAGGGTCCCCACGCCAAGGTGGTGGCGAACGTCAAGCTCGCGCTCCCGCGCCCCCGCGACCTGCTCCAGGTGCGGCGGCATCCGGATTTTTCGATCGCGGTGACCAGTCTCTGGCAGGCGCTCACCAGCACCCTCGATGGCAGGCAGGAGGCGTCGTGACCAAGCTGCCGAAAGGGGCCCGGCGTGCTCTGGCCAGCCTCGTCCTGCTCCTCATATGGGAGACCCTCGCGCGTACCGGGCTGGTCGACCCCTTCTATCTGCCCCCACCGACCACGGTAGCGACGGTGCTGGCCGAGCTGGTCGCCACCGGAGAGATCTGGCCTCATCTCGGCGCGACGGCCGTGGCCGCCTTCGGGGGTCTGCTGATCGGGCTGGTCCTGGGGATCGCCCTCGGGTTCGCCGCCGCACTCGTACCCATCGTCGCCGAGCTGCTCGAACCGGTGATGATTCTGCTGAACGCCATCCCGCGAGTCATCCTGGCGCCGCTGTTCGTGATCTGGCTCGGGATCGGGCTGGCCTCGAAGCTCGCGCTCGCCACGGTGCTGGTGGCGGTGTTGATCTTCTTTGCCGTCTACAACGGCGTGCGGGAAGTCGACCGCCGACTAGTGGAACGGGTGCGCACCCTTGGCGGGGGCCAGTCGGTCCTGGTGCGCGAAGTCTACGTCCCGTCGGTCACCGCCTGGGTACTCGGCAACTTCAAGGTCGCGGTCGGCTTCGCCTTCACCGGCGCCGTGGTCGGCGAGTTCGTGGCGTCCAGCCGCGGCCTCGGCTACCTGCTCCAGTTCGCCCAGAGCACCTACAACGCCGGCCTCACCATCGGTCTGATCATGGTGATCATGGGCTGCGTCCTGTTGCTGTTCGCGCTCGCCGGCCGGCTGGAACGGCATCTGCTTGCCTGGCGTTATCAGTAGGCTCCAGCAACCTTCTCCGCCGTCGCTCGTCTAATCAACGTATGCAGACGCTGTCTCTCCGGCGCGCGCTTCGCACGCTGTTCCGCACCCCGTTCGTCACCATCGTGGCCATCGCGTCGCTCGCGCTGGGCATCGGCGCCAACGCGACCATCTTCTCCCTGTTCGAGCAGTTTCTGCTGCGGCCACTCCCGGTTGCGTCACCCGACGAGCTGGTGAACCTGGCGGCGCCTGGCCCCAAACCAGGGTCGACCTCGTGCAACAACGCCGGGGGCTGCGACGAGGTCTTCAGCTACGCGATGTTCCGGGACCTTGAGCGGGAGCAGACGCCGTTCGTCGGGGTCGCCGCGCATCGCATCTTCTCGATCAACCTGGCCTACGGCAACGGGACCATCGCCGGCGATGGTGTCCTGGTCTCCGGCAGCTACTTTCCGCTGCTCGGTCTTCAACCCGCCGCGGGCCGGCTGCTCGGTCCCGCTGATGACGAGTGGTCGCTCCGCCGCCAGCAGCCGGGTGGCCATCGCCGAGAGCACCTCTCTCGACGGTCGCGTGGCCCCAACGACTCGGTGAGACCGGCCCAGATCGAGCGCCTCATCGGCATCGAGCACGTCGCCGGGGAGGGACAGGAACACGGGACCGGTGGGCGGCGCGAGCGCCGTCTTTACCGCCCTGCGCACGATCCGGGGCAGGTCCGCCAGGCGGGTCACCTCGGCCGACCACTTCACCACCGGGCTGGCCAGAGGCTCGAGCGGCGCATAGAGCATCGGCTCCATCAGCCCATGTCCGATCTCGTGCTGTCCAGCCGTGACCAGCAGCGGCGATCCCAGCCAGTAGGCGTTGAAGAGCGACCCCATCGCGTTCCCCAGCCCCGGGGCCACATGCACGTTGGCGACGCCAAGCCGTCCGCTCGCCCGCGCGAACCCGTCCGACATGGCGACGACGGCCGACTCCTGCAAGCCGAGCACGTAGGTCAGGTCGGGACACGATGGCAGCGCCGCCATCAGCGGCAGTTCGGTGGTCCCGGGATTGCCGAAGAGATGGGTGACGCCCTCATCGGCCAGCAGTTCGAGAAACGCGCGGCTTCCGAGCATGACGCCCGAGTCTACTGCGCCCGGGCTAAGTTATGGAGGTGAAGCGGATCGCGATCTGGTGGTTGGCGGTGGCGGCGCTGGGCGTGCCCACCGTCGTCGGGGCCCAACCCGGCTTCACCGCCGCTCAGGCCGAGGCGGGTCGTGTCGAGTTCGAACGCAGATGCGCGGAGTGCCATGAGGCGACGGACGGCTTCCCACGGCGAGCGCCGGCGCTGACCGGACCGGCGTTCGAGGACAGGTGGCGCGGGCGTCGCGTCCGTGACCTGTTCGTTCGCATGCGAGACGGCATGCCCCCGGCCGGCGTCCGCCCCGGAGGCGAGAGCTACACGAACATCCTGGCCTACCTGCTGCGACAAAGCGGCCTGCCGGCCGGGGCCGATCCACTCGACCCTCTCAGCTACGACCCGTTCCTCGGCCGTTCAGCGCGCCCTCGTCAGTAGCGGATCGAACAGCGAGAGATCGAACACGTCTCCCATGGCCTGATAGCCCGCGTCCGTCGGGTGGAGTCCGTCGCCGCTGTCGAAGGCGGGTGCCAGCCGGACGCGATCCTCCGGATCGGCCAGCGCGGCGTCGAAGTCGATGGCCCCATCAAACAACTGCCCTGACAGAATCGCACGGTTGATGGCCTGCCGCTCAGCCTCCGCGTTTCGCGTCCAGACCTGATTGCCGCCATAAGGCAGAATCGTTCCGCCGTAGGTCGGCACACCACGGGCGCGGGCCGTAGCGACCAGGTCGCGGTACGCGGCGGTCATGTCGTCGACCGACACGACGGGGGCCGTCACGCACGGTCGGAAACGGTCCGACGCCGTGGCCAGCCCGTCGGGGTGACCGAGGTCATTGATGCCTTCGAGAACCACCACCGCGACGACGCCGGTTTGACCCAGCGCGTCGCGCTCGAACCGGGCCAGCGCACTTTCGCCGAAGCATGGCGAGTCGGTCAGCACGCGATTGCCACTAATGGCGACGTTGACTATGGAGAACGTCGGCTCGCCTTCCACTCGGTTCGCCAGTCTGCGGGCGACGACATCGGTCCAGCGACGGTTCTCGTCAGGGGTGGAGGCAGCTCCGATGGTCGTGGAGTCTCCGAGGGCCACGATCGCCCCGCGCACGTTGGGGGGCGCCAGGACGTCGACCGCCTCGAGGAACAGCCAGCCGAGCGCCTGTTCAGGGAAGGCGGCCGGCGCGGCCGCCATCGTATGATCGCCCGCGACCGAGAGATACACCGACTGTCCACCCCCACGGTGCCCGGTCACCGGACCCGTCGCCTCAGAGGCAAAGAGACTCACCAGCAGGTCATCGCCGGCATCGACCGGCAGCGCAACGGCGTCGCTGACGGCATGGGCCCCCGCCGGAATCGTCACCTCGGCGCGTCCCTCGAAGGTGAGTGGGTACGACCGCGTAACGTCGAGCGCCGCGCCACCCGCGCCGAGGCCGATCGAGACCGCGTCGAAGGATAGGGCCCGATCTCCCACGCGGTTGGAAACGCGCACGCGCACCTGGGAGCCCCCCACGCTGAGCCGGACCACGTTGCGGACCGTCTGGTCGTGGAGTCCCCGCTCGAAGACCGAGTCCCGGGCCAGTGGGCCGGCGCGGTATGTCGCGGCGGCCCAGCTCACCACCCACGACGACGGGGCGGGGGTGATCGGCTCAGGCCCGGCGGGGGGGCCGCAGGCCACCGTCACCATCAGAACCAGGCCCGCAACGGGGAAGGCCGTCTGTTTCATGACATCCTCTGCGGCGTGACCACGATGTTCGACGATCAACTCACCCTGGTGGAGCGCGAGGTGCTCGAGCTCGCCGAGGCCATGCCCGCCGACCGCTACGACTTCGTCCCGCCCGGCGACGGCTTTCGCGACGCCCGCACCTTCGGCGAGCAGGTCAGGCACACGGCCACCATGATCTACATGACCGCAGCGCTGGTCAGGCAGGAACGGTCGCCGTATGGACCAGGCGTCCACAACAACGGACCGGACGGCATCGAAACGAAGGACGAGAGCCTGAGCTTTCTGAAAGAGGCGTTCGCGTACGCGCGCCGGGCGGTGGCGGAACTGAGCGAGGCCAACGCGTTCGACCCGATAGGGTCGGCGTTCGGGACGATGCCGAAGTCAGCCGTGGCCGCCGGCATCGCGTTTCACAGCTTCAACCACTACGGGCAGATGGTGGTCTACGCGCGCCTCTCCGGCGTACGGCCGCCGGCCAGCGTACCGACGGGAGACGAACCTGCCCGGTAGCTATTGCTTCTTGCCGGCGAAGGTCCCACCGCCGAGCCCGCCGAGGTCCATGTTGCCCGACAGGCTCCCGTCATCTTGCAGGGTGCCGGTATAGCTAACCTCAATCGCATAGCCACCAGCCTCCGCGTCGAACGAGAAGCTGACCTCGTTCCCATCGACCGTGCCGGTCACTTCGGCCTCGCCCAACGTATCTGACGAGTAGTGTCCGGTCAGCGTCGCGCCGTTCTGCTCGAGGGTGACGCTCGGATTGGTGGTGCCGCCCACGTCAGTCTCGACGGTCAGGGCCCATGAGCCGGCCACGTCGGCGTTCTGCGCAACGACCGACGTCGGGGCAAGAACGAGGGCTGTAGCCAGCATCATCGCCGCGAAAAGTGTCGTGTTTGAATCGAGCGTCCGAGTCATCGTGGATCTCCTTTCGCCGCACCGTCGGGGACGTCGGTGAACCGGACCCGATGCGTCACCCCATCATACGGCTGTCCCCCAACTTCGACGTAAGGGTAGATGAAGTAGTTCAGCGGAGGCCCCTGCTGCGGTGGCGCTAGCGTGACATCGCGCCCCTTCGTGAAGAGGATCCGGTGCGCGTCATGGGCGCCAAAGAAGTACTCGCGCATCTCCGGGAACTTGTTCGCTTCCGACGTGTCGACCGGAACCCAGCCGACGCCAGCAAGG
>CAJWMX010000128.1 GCA_913043805.1 uncultured Acidobacteriota bacterium
GTTTCTGGTCTCAGCTTTGATAGTCGAACCAACAGCGTCTTCCGCTGGTCGCAGCTCGCGAGCGGTCGGGTCGGCGTCCGGGGCACGAACCTCCGCTCCGGCTCGATGTGGTACGGCACCATCCGGCCAAGCGGCCAGATGTCAGGGTTCGACGGTGACCTGAACTTCTGGCGCTACGACCTCAAGAGCGGCATCTACACCAACACGACGACCGGCGAGACGTGCATCGGGCACGGACCGGCCGGGGCCTGCGGTCCGTGAGGGAGGTTGGGGTGGCTCACCTTCGCGCCGGTGGGGGAGAACCGACTCTTGGGCTCCCGACCTGGCTGCCCTACCCGATGATCGACGCGTCGGGCGCGGTGCTCTTTCCCTTCCGCACGACCGCGATGCTCGCGGGGTTGATGACCATCGTCGTGGTCTCTCGGTTCACCGCCGGCGCCTGTCCGCCGGAGCCGATCAGGAGTCCCGATTCAGCCCACTGAAGGCTGCCGGGGCCGCGGGTCCCGTCCGAGAACGAGGCTCACCACGACGTAGTAGGTCATCGTCGCGATCGATACGGTGAAGAGCCAGGGCGATGGCGAGGGGTACTGCCACAGCAGACCGATGCAGCTCAAACCCCACAGCGTGCTGATGGCCATGGTCAGGGTGCGGAGCCGCGGCGTGCGCGAGGGATAGAGCCAACGGATTGGTACGAATACGAGGACCAGGAACAGCGCGACGATGGCTTGATTCACCCATGGCGGGAACCCGGCCAGGAACAGATAGAACGCCACCATGTTCCAGTAGGGCGGGAAGCCGACGAAGAAATGGTCGTCGGTCTTCGCGTCGGCCTGCGAGAACTGATAGGCCGCGGCCAGGCACACGGCGACGGCGCTGGCCAGGGCCCATCTGCCGGGCAGCAGGCCCGCCTCGTGAAGGAAAAGCGCCGGGACGAAGACGTAATTGAGGTAGTCGAGCAGGTTGTCGAGGAGCGCTCCGTCGAACCGGGGCAGCGTCTCCTTGACTCGCGCCAACCGCGCCAGGATGCCGTCGAATGCGTCGACGACGACCGCCGCGATCATGAACCAGAGTGCTTCGTAGAACTCGCCGCGGGCTACGCAGAGCGTACCGAGCAGTCCCCACATCGCACCGTCGCGGTGACGGCGTGGGCCGACCAGGCGGCGAGCCGCCGGCTCCTGCTGGGCATGACGTTCGACCATACACCGCGACGAGTTCAGACCCGGCGTTCCGGCTCGGAACCTGATAGGGTCAGAGGTGATGCGAGTGTGGACGCTAGCCTTCGTGGCATGGGCGGCGGCGTGTGCGTTTCCCCAGGGGAACGCCGGTGAGGCGGCCGCGGCGGCTCCCGCCCAGTCGTCGACCACTAGCGGTACGCTGGCGGCGAACCGCGAGCTGTTCGTCTCGGCGGTGGGCGACGACTATGACGTCACGTTCCAGCGGAGCTGCTTCTGTCCGCCCGAGGCACGTCAACCGCTGCGACTCGAGGTGCGGAGCGGGGAAGTGCGGTCAGTCACGCCCACTACCCCGGGGGCTGGGGCCCCGCCCGAGCGGATGACCGCGGTCCGCACCGTGACCGAAGTCTTCGATCTGATTCAGGACGCCTACGACCGTGAGGCGGCCGCGGTCCGGGTCGACTATGACCAGACCCTCGGCTATCCGCGCGAGCTGTATATCGACTACAGCGAGCGGATTGCAGACGAGGAGCAGTCGATCACCCTCAGCGACCTCGTCCTCGCCTCGTAGCCTCCGCTACTCGCAGAACACGCGGATCGTGTCGCCGTCGGTCGAGTTGACGTCGACCTTCAGCTCGCGCAGTTCTTCGATCAGCTCGTCGCCCGAGAGCGACGAGAGATGCGACAGATCGACACCCTGTTCCTTGAGGTGTTCTCCCGCCTTTGACGGGACCATCGTGGACAGCTTGATGCCGGTGCGCAGCAGCCCAAGCGGTACCCGGACGTTGATCTTGTCGCCGCCCTCGCTGTTGACCAGGACCCGCAGGTATTTGAGAGGACGTTTATCAGAAGAGGCCGGTACCAGGATGTCGTCTCCCTCTTCCAGCTTGGCCAGCAGCCGTGCGGCGTCCTCGGCTGAGATCTGACCGGCCGCGAGCATCTCCAGGACTTTCTTGCGTTCGTTGGTCATGGTGGTCTCCTTCCAGGCCTGTGGCCTACGTCATCTGTTTCAGGGCTTCTTCAACGGTGATCTCGCCTCGTTCGAGCTGCTCGAGCACACGCAGGTTTGGCGACGGTGCCTCGAAGCTGCGGTCGAGCTGAGCCGAGATGGCGTTGAGGCGGTTCTTGATGGTGGGGTAGCTGACTTCGAACAGCCCCTCCATCTTCTTGATGGACCCGTGGTGGCGCACAAAGGCGATCACGAAGAGCTGGTCCTCGGCCGACAGACGGGCCAGGCCGGGCACCTCGAAGTCGCCCTCCATGGACAGCCCGCACGGTCGGCAGACCATCCGCTCCACTGACAGCTGGCGCTGGCAGTTGGTACAGGTTGCAGCTGAAATATCCATCGCTCATAACTACGATAAGACGATCATTTTCGTTGTGTTAATTAAAAAAGTTAAATTTCGTATCAAATAAATTGAGAAATATTCCAGTATGACAAGAGACGCACCTCAACCGGGCCGATGTTGAGCTCGATACAGACGGAGCGGGAGGGGGTTACTGGGCCGCGCGGCTGACGTAGCGCTGGAGGGTGCTCTCGACCCAGTCCGAGGCGCCAGGCATGAACCAGACGATCAGCACGGTCAGGAGCAGTGCGGCGGCGATGACCTGGTAGAACTGCTTCATCGGGGTGCCGCCTCAAACAGCCACGAGGAGCCCGATTCGACCGACGCGCGAGTCATGCGTGACGGGTACTTCTCGGCGACGGCGGCGGTGATGCCGTCGAGCACGTCGCCCTCGGTGATCCGGTGGAGCTGTCGCTCGAACCGCTTGCCGCTCATTCTCAGCACGGCGCGGCCATCGCGCTCCGCATCGCCGGGCCAGCCTTTCCAGATCTTTCCGACGGTCGAGCTCATATAGCCCGACCACACATACAGCTTGCCATCGTGGTGCGTGGCCCAGATCCGGCGCGAGCGAGGCGGGTCCATCAGTTGCAGCTCGATGGTCTGGATATCGTCGAGGAAGCTCCAGTCAGGGTCTGGACCGGTGTGCAGATCGCCCGCGACGAGGGGGCCACCCGAGAAGAAGCTCTTGGCCCCGTCCGACATCCGCTGCTTGGCGGCGGCCGTCACCACGGCGGTGAGCGGGATCAGCAGGAGGCATCCAAGGACGATCAGCGCGCGCAAGACATCTTTCATGGCGACGCAAGTCTAGCACTGACTCCGGCGCCGGCAATCCGACAAACCTTAGGCGGTCGACTTCCGTCTCATCGGTTGATATGGACTCATCGACCGCGACGCGTCGCCCCCGGATCTCCCTGCCGCCGATCTTGGCCGTGATGTGCGCTACGCCGTGCGCACCCTGGTCCGCCAGCCCGCCTTCACCCTGGCCGCCGTCCTGACCCTGGCCCTGGGCATCGGGGCCAACGGCGCCATCTTTATGCTGGTGGATGCGACGCTGTTGCGCCTCTTGCCGTTTCCGGAGCCGCACCGGCTCGTGATGTTGTGGGAGCAGACGCCGACGTCGAACCGGGGCGGGTCGCGCCGCTGAACCTGGTGGACTGGCAGACCGAAAGTCGGAGCTTCACCGCGATGGGCGGGTTCGTGCCCGGCGTCGGGAGCATGGTGCTGGCCTCGCCCGATGGCACCGCCGAGACCGTCGCTCGCCAGTGGACGACCGCCGGGTTCTTCGACGCGCTCGGCGTCGCGCCTGAGACCGCGCAGCTGTTCGGCGAGACGGCGTTCTGGGCCCTCCAGTCGATCCGCGGGGCGCCGCCGTTTGCCCGTAGCTTCTACTATCTCCAGGTGTTTGGCCGTCTCGCTCCACAGACGAGCGAGAGCGCGGCACGCGCCGAGCTGGCGCTGGTGCTTGCCATGGTGGGGCTGTTCGGCATGCTGGCCTACGGGGTGCAGATCGAGACGCGGAACTTTGGGGTGCGTCGAGCGCTGGGCGCGTCTTCGGGACAGGTGCTGGGTCTCGTGATGAAGCGCGCCGTGGGGGTGACGGTGGTCGGTCTGGGGATCGGTCTGGCCCTCTCGATGTTCGTCGGTCGGGTGCTGGCGACGCTGGTCGTGCTGACCGCCGCGGTGTCGAGGCTCGGTCCGGCCTGGCGGGCGATGCGAATCGAGCCGGCGCGCGCGCTACGAAACGACTAGGAGGACGCCATTACCGGGGTGGGATGGTCCACAGATAGATGCGCCGGCCTTCCACCCGTCGCATCTCACTCGGCGTCCAGTCGCCCATGTCGTAGGAGTGCGACACGACCCGGGCGCCCGGAGGAAGCTCGGTCCGCAGGCGGGGGCTGAGCCGAAGATTCGGCTCCGGCTGCAGGTAGAGCATCACGACGGTGGCGTCGCTGATGTCGGTCTCGAACAGATTGCCGACTTCGAACCGCGTCCGATCGGACACGCCCTCTCGCGCCGCCAGGGCCCGAGCCTCAGTCACCAGCGCCGGGTCGCTCTCGACACCGACGCCACGAGCGCCCCGCTTCGCCGCTGCGACCACGATACGACCATCGCCGCAACCCAGGTCGTAGACCACATCGCCTGGACCGACGCCGGCCAGGGTCAGCATCGCTTCGACCACCTCGGGTGGCGTGGTGGCGAACGCGACATCCTGTTCGGCTGCCAGGCTGACCGGCAGGGTCGTCAGCGCCGCCGTGAGCAGGGGCATTGCGCAGAGTGTCCGAGCGGCGCGGCGCATGACCGTGTTGACCGCTAGTTGGCCGTGACCTTCCAGATGCGGTTGCCTCCGTCGTCGGAGACCAGCAGCGACCCGTCCGGCGCGGTGACGACGCCCACTGGCCGTCCCCAGTGCTCGACCCGGTTGCCGTTCTCGCCGGTGTTGGCGAGGAAGCCGGTCATGAAGTCTTCGAGTGGGCCGGGCTGGCCGTTCTCCATCTGAAAGAACGCCACACGGTAACCGGTCGGGACCGTGCGGTTCCACGAGCCGTGGAGCGCGATGAAGCCGCCGTTCCGATAGCGGGCTGGGAACTCGGAGCCCTCATAGAATGTGATGCCAAGCGGCGCCGAGTGGGCCGGGAGCAGCACATCCGGCACGAGGGCGCTCTCGACCAGCTCGGGAAAGGCGCCGACGAACTTCGGGTCGTAGTGGCTGCCGATGAAGGAGTAGGGCCAGCCGTAGAACCCTCCGTCCTGGACCGAGGTCACGAAGTCTGGCACCAGGTCGTCGCCTAGGTTGTCCCGTTCGTTGTTCGCGGTCCACACGATGTCGGTGCCAGGTTGAAGCGCCAGACCGACCGGGTTCCGGATGCCGGCACCGTAGACGCGTGGCTCCGTGCCGTCGGGGTTCACCTCGAGCACGGCGGCGCGCCGGCAGTCCTCTCCCGCGTCGCTGTTCGACCGCGACCCGACCGACACGTACAGCTTGGTGCCGTCCCGGTTGAACAGCACGTTCCGGCTGCGGTGGCCACCGGTGGGAAGAATTAGCAGCCGTTCGGGCGCTCCCCGCGCCTCCAGGTCGCCGTCTTCATAGGCGAATCGCACCACCGAGTCGGTATTGCCCACATACAGATAGCCGTCGGTGAACGCGAGGCCGAACGGAAGCCGGATGCCACCCTCGTCGCGCACGACGTAGTCGGGCGGCGGCGTGCAGGTGGGCGGATCTTCGATGAGCGCTTGCGGACCTTCGAGCACACCCAGCACCGGCGGCGGGGGCTCGCCCCCGGGCGGCGGGGGTGGGATCGGCGCCGGGTAGGTCTCGCCGTTCGCGTAGATGCCGCGTGCTTCGAAGGTGCCGTCCTGATCCTGATCGCGCAAGACGTGAATCGCGTTGGTCGACGGCGAGCTAACGAACAGGTCGCCGTTGGGCGCGAACACCATCAGGCGGGCGCCGCGCAACTCGGCGTAGCTCGACACCGTGAAGCCGTCCGGGACCTGCGGCAGCATCCCCTCGGGTCGCAGGATGCGCTGACTCCCGTTCGCGGTGGCCAGCGTCGGACTGGGCAAAGCGTCTGCGCGAGGTTGCGCGTGGGTCGTGTTCTGCTGAGCGGCGGCCGGGCCGCTGGCGCCGAGTACGGCGGTCAGGGCAAGGCAGAGCGGGCAGCATGTGCGAGCCGGAGCGCGCGTGGCGCGTACGACGGTCATCGGAGTCCTCCTCGGCGGCGAGCAACGCCGCGCCGTATGCAGCGCGATCTTAGCGCGGGCCGAGCGCTATACTGGCGTGGTTCCGTCCCTATTGTGCCTATGGTTCCCGGAACCGCCCTCGGCGTCTACCAAATCGGCGAACTGCTGGGAAAGGGCGGTATGGGGGAGGTGTACCAGGCGCGCGACACCTCGTTGGACCGTGACGTCGCGCTCAAAGTGCTACCGGCGTCAGTGCCGGCAGACGCTGATCGCGTGGCACGCTTCGAGCGCGAGGCGAAGCTGCTCGCCTCGCTGAACCATCCCAACATCGGTGCCATCTACGGCGTCGCCGAGGAAGGCGATACCAAGGCTCTTGTTCTTGAACTTGTCGAAGGACCGACACTCGCCGAACTCCTAGAGCGCCTGAAGCCTGGAGCCCGAAGCCCGGAGCCCGGAGCCCGATGGCACGCCGCAAGCCGGCCTCCCCGTTGCGGACGTCCTCTCCATCGCCCGTCAGATCGTCGACGCACTGGAAGCGGCCCACGCGGCCGGCGTCATCCAACGCGACCTGAAACCGGCCAACATCAAGGTGCGCGAGGACGGCACGGTGAAAGTGCTCGACTTAGGACTGGCCCGGGGCGTCGAGCCGACCTCCGATGCCAACCCCTCCCTGTCGCCCACCCTGACGGTTGGTGCGACCCAGGTCGGCGCCATCCTCGGCACGGCGGCGTATATGGCGTCGGAGAAGGCCAAGGGCAACGCTGTGGACGAGCGCGCCGACGTGGTCGTGGCCCCAGGAGAGGGCGAGCTAGACCTCACCGCCCCCCAGTTGCTACCAGGTGGTGAGTGGCTGCTCTTCTCCGACAGGCCGAGTGTCCGGGTGTCGATGCACTCGCTCGTGACCGGCGACCGCAGAACGCTGATCGAGGGGGCGACCGCGGCGACCTATCTGGCCACCGGGCACCTCGTGTTCGAGCGGGACCAGGTGCTCCTGGCGACGACGTTCGACCTCGATACCCTGACGGTGGGGGCTTCGAGCGTGCCGCTGGTCGACGCGGTGGGCTCCGTCCGATCACGACAGTACGCTCTGGCGTCTGACGGCACATTGGCGTTTCTGTCCGGTTGGAGAGAGCAAAGCACGGTCGGGTGGGTGGACACGGACGGTCAGATGACCGCGCTCTTCGAAGCCGAAGGCCTGGAGTATCCAAGTCTCTCTTCCGATGGACGATTCGTGGCGTTCGCGGGGAGAGGGCTATGGCTCCATGATCTCGAACGGGCCTCGACATCACGGCTGGGGGAGGGGCGGTTGTCCTACCCGCACTGGTCTGCCGACGGCGCGATCATAGGGTTCTG
>CAJWMX010000129.1 GCA_913043805.1 uncultured Acidobacteriota bacterium
ACCAACGGGTGGTCCCGACGCCTGGGGCGGCCGAGTCCGGCGGTCGGAGACCTGCTCGGTGAGATGGGCGCGGCCATCGCCCGACGGGCTGGCGACGGCGCCAACCACTACCTCGTGACCTGTGAGCCGCAGAGCAACACGCTCGATGCCGAGTCGTTCGGGGCGGGTGTGCTCCGGGAAGGGGTGGACGTCCGGGTCAACGGTCAGGTCATCCCGGTCGTGGGGCAGTGACGGCGGGCCGGCGCTGTCACGGACCCTCGGGGAGCGCAAACGCCCAGAAACCGAGTCCGGACGCGATGGCGACATACTGGCGGCCTCCCACCATGTAGGTCATCGGCGAGGCCTTCCAGTCCTGGTTGGCCTGGAAGTGCCAGAGGGGGGCACCGGTCGCGGCGTCCAGCGCCGCGAACGCGCCGCTGTCTTCTCCGAAGAAGACCAGGTCTCCCTCGGTCGTGAGCACGCCCGAGTAGGTTTGGGCGTACCCTGTCTGCGCGTAGCTCCACGCCACGTCGCCCGTCTGGATGTCAATCGCGCGGATGAACTTCTGGTTCGGCGAACCGTCGGCCAGTCTCACCGTGCCGCTCAGCCAGCTCCGACCCTGCTGCCACGGGTCGTCGTTCTTCGTGTAGGTCATGCACGATTCGTGGGCGAGGAGATAGAACAGACCGGTGCCCGGATGGTAGCTGGTGGCCCACCAGTTTGTGGCGCCCCTGATCGCGGGGCAGACGTCGACGCCTTCCTCGGTCGGGTCGGTGTTGGGAAGCACGATTGGCCGGCCCGAGTCGTCGAGGCCCTCGGCCCAGGTCTGGGGCACGAAGGGTTCGCCGAGCAGGAACTGGCCGTTGGTGCGGTCGAGGACGTAAAAGAAGCCGTTTCGGTTACCCTGGAGCAGCAGCTGGCGTTGTCGTCCACGGAACTCGGCATCGACGAGCAACAGGGGCTCCTGGGCGTCCCAGTCGTGCGTGTCATGCGGCGTGAACTGGAAGTACCACTCGAGCTCGCCCGACTCGGGGCGTAGCGCGAGCACCGAGTTCGTGTACAGGTTGTCGCCAGGGCGCCGGTCGCCGTTCAGGTCGGGGCATGGGTTCCCGGTGGCCCAGTACAGCAGGTCGAGCTCGGGGTCGTAGCTGCCGGTTAGCCAGGTCGCGCCACAGCCCTTCTCGAGGATTTCGGGGTCGCCCCAGGTCTCCGAGCCCGGTTCTCCTGGGGCCGGGATGGTCCAGAAGCGCCAGGCCTGCTCGCCGCTCTCCGCGTGGTAGGCGTCGAGGAACCCGCGCAGCCCGGTGTCGCCGGCGCTGATCCCGGCGATGACCAGATCGCCGACCACCAGCGGGGCCGCCACGGCCCCGTAGTGATCGCGGTAGTCGGCCATCTCGGCGTCCCAGACGAGAACTCCGGTGAAACGGTCGAGCGCGATGACGTGCGCGTGGTCGGTCACGGTGAAGACGAGGTCGTCCCGTACCGCGACCCCTCGGTTGAGCCCGATGGCGGGGTCCCCGACCAGGCCGTCGGTGCGCGGCTGGGAGTAGCGCCAGATTTCGCGCCCGGTCGACGCATCGAGGGCGTAGACCTGGTTCACGCTGGTGACATACATCACGCCGGCAATGACCACCGGGGTACCTTCGACCATCGGCACGTCGGGGATGGGGAAGAACCACTGCGGTGCGAGCTGGTCGACGTTGTACTGCGTGATCTGGTCGAGCTGGCTATGTCGGTTCGCCGTGTCGTCCCCGTTGTAGGAGCGCCAGTCGACGGAGGGCTCGATGGCCGCTGCACGGAAGCGGTCGCCTTCGCGACGAAGCAGGTGCAGCGCGCCGTCAGCCGCCTGGAGCTGCGCGTCGAACCCGCTCTCGTTCAGCACGGTGCCAGCCAGGGTCGAGCCGTCGGTCAGCGTCAACGACCCGGAGCGCGGACGGGGCGCGCGCGGGTCGCGGGCGGCCGGGCCGGCTGCCGCGGCCAGACCCTTGAGATGGCGGATGAGCGGTCCCAGTTCCTCCGCCTGGACGGCGACCGCCGGCATCCCGCGCTCGGGGACGCCGTCGGTGACGATGGCGGCAAGCCGGTCGCTCGACAGCGTTGCCACCCGCCCCAGAATGGACTCGGCCCGGTCGCTGCCGGTGCCGTCCGCCCCGTGGCACAGGGCGCAGCGAGACTCGTAGGACGCCTGGCCCTGGGCCGTGGCCGGATGGGGCAGGATGAGGGAGGCACCTATGAGGATCAGCGCGCTGAGGGGGAACTTCTGCATCGATCAGGCTCATTTCGCACGTGGCCGGGTTTCCGGTAAGCGAATTCTATCGCTCCGTCTTCCATTACAATGGGCCGATACCGGTGCGTCGCGCGGGAGAGCGTGGCGGGAGGAAGGACCAGATGACACGGATGAGCAAATTCTTCGGCGGTTGCGCGCTTGCCGCGCTCGGGCTGGCGCTGGCCATTCCGGCCACCTCGTTTGCGCAGGCGGAGGCAACGCCTACCTACAGCGAGGACGTGGCGCCGATCTTCCGCGAGAAGTGCGAGAGCTGCCACCGTCCCGGCTACATTGCGCCGATGTCGCTGCAGACCTACGCCGAGTCGCGCCCCTGGGCGCGTTCGATCAAGAACCGGGTCGAGACGCGGCAGATGCCGCCGTGGCATATCGACCCGACCGTAGGGGTCCAGGACTTTCAGAACGACCGTGCGCTCACGCGTGAGCAGATCGATACGATCGTCCAGTGGGTGGACGGTGGAGCCCCACAGGGGAACCCCTCGGATCTGCCGCCGGCCGCGGTGTTCGCCGACGACGATGTCTGGAACTACGCCGACCGGTTTGGTGGCCCCCCGGATCTGATCGTCAAGTCGACGCCCTACACCATGCCGGCGCTGTCGCAGGACCACTGGTGGAAGCCGCTGGTGCCGACCGGTCTGACCGAGGATCGCTGGGTGCGAGCCATCGAGATTCGGCCCTCGACGGTCGCGGGACGCAAGATCACGCACCACGCCCTTGCCCGGCTGCAGCAGGAAGAGGACGAAGCCGATCGGGAGAATCTCCTGCAGGGCGCGGGCCTCCTCATGGAGTGGGCCGTGGGCAAGGAAGGCGAGATCATGCGGGAGAACAGCGGCAAGCTGATGAAGGCTGGCTCGCAGATCCACTGGGACATCCACTACTCGTCGGCGGGTGAGGAGATCACCGACCAGGTCGAGTTGGGGCTGTACTTCTATCCGAAGGACGAGCCGCCCGCCCACCGGCAGGTGCTGTCGATCTGGATGGGCATCGAGGGTGGTCCGAACAACCTGCTGATTCCGCCCAACACGGTCCTGGCGACCGAGTCGAACATCGTGCTGCGCGAGAACGGCCGGATCGAGAACTTCCAGCCGCACATGCATCTGCGGGGCGATGGCATGCAGATGACGGCCATCACCCCGAACGGCCGCACGCAGGTGCTGAGCCGGGTGAGCGATTTCAACTTCAACTGGCACAACAACTACGTCTACGCCGACCACGCCGCGCCGCTGCTGCCCAAGGGCACGGTGATCGAGATCAAGTCGTGGTGGGACAACACCTCGGCTAACCGCGCCAATCCCGACCCGAACCAGTGGGTGGGCTGGGGCGACCGGACCGTCGACGAGATGGCCCACGCCTGGGTGAACGTCACCTACATGAACGACGAAGACTTCGAAGTCGCCCAGACCGAGCGTGAAGAGGTGCTGGCCGAGCTCGAGGACGGCGACGGCGAGTAGCCTGATCCGAGAGACGGACACGGGGAACACCGGAGCCGGCCCGGGACGATTCGGGGCGGCTCTGTCACGTGCGAGGAGAACGGAAATGCGGTTCGGTCGCGCTTGTCTTGTCGGAGGAGTCGTTGGGCTGCTGCTGAGCGCCACCGGAGCGTCAGCGCAGGTGCCCGGCTCTCTGGAGAACTACGGCGGCCCGGTGGCCCCGATGTTCGAGGGCTGGTATGACAACGGCGACGGCACGGCCACCGTCCTGGTGGGGTTCTTCAACCCGAACCAGGAGGAGCTCATCGACATCCCGGTCGGTGAAGAGAATCGGTGGGAGCCGGGCGATATGGACCGGGGGCAGCCGACGCATTTTCCACCCGGGCGCGGCTGGGGGGTGATGACCCTGCAGGTGCCCCGTGACTTCAGTGGCGAGCTACGCTGGGCGCTGTCGGCCAACGACCAGCCGACCTCGATACCGGTGCATCTCGACGCGCCGTACTTCATCGAGCCGCTGCGTGACGCCGCCGACGGCAATGAGCCTCCCACGATCCGCTTTGCCGAGAAAGGTGAGGGTTTCACCGGCCCGCCGATCGGTATCGCGCAGGAGATGACGGCGAGGGTCGGGAGCCCGCTTGAGTTGAGCGTGTGGACCTCCGACGTCACGCCTGAGCATGCGGAAGGTGGCGGCGGGGGGCGTCGGCGTGCCCCGCTGACCCTGAATTGGACCATGCACCGCGGACCCGCGCACGTGGAGATCGCCGAGACGTCGCAGCGGTTCACCGACACCGCGGATCAGAACCCCAGGACCACGGTGACCTTCAGCGCCCCCGGCGAGTACGTCCTCCGGGCCGAGGCGCTCGATGAGACCGGCTCGGGTGGCGGCGGCTTCCAGTGCTGCTGGACCTCGGCGCTGGTACAGATCACCGTCGCACCGTAGACCGGCCTGGGATGGCCGGGACCCTGGCCGTCCCGCTACTCGCTCCTCAACTCGAAAACGATCGCAGAGCCGGCGTCGCCGACACCGATCCGGTCGCCGTGGTGTAGATCGACATGCCCGCCGGCCCGTTGGCCGCCGATGGTGACGCCATTCACCGTGGTGCCGAGAGTGCTGCCTCGGTCGGTCAGCACGAACCGCCCTGGACGAAGGAGATCCTGAAGTGTTCGCGCGAGATGTACCGGCGCGAACCCTGCTGCTGGCGCACGAACACGTCGTTGAGCGGTCGCACCACGCCCATGCGCCGTTCGACCGACATCACTTCCTTGACTCGAGCCGTCCGGCTTTCCCGTCCGACATTGCAGGGGAACTGCTACAGTCGCACGGAACTTTCACCAAGCGCGTCACGGGCCGGATCGGTGCACGCAACCAGCATGACGCCCTTCGACGGGCGTTCGGTAGAGGAGTCGGCGGATTCCATCATCGTCGATTGCGTTGGGGAGTCCCTTCATTAGACGCCGAACCGGTGTCCGCGCGCAAAGGGTAAGCGTGATGGCTGGACAATGGCTTGCGGTTGGCGAACGGGTGTATAAGGGCACGGACGGACAGACATGAGACCGGGCGCCCGCCGGCGGACGCCAGGTCGGGGGAGAGACCTAATGAACTGCCGAGCTGTCGTATCAGGCCTCGTCTGCGGTGCGGTGGTCGGAACGCTTGTGGCTGGCGGACTGGTCGAGGCGCAGGAGGCGCCACGAACCGCGTGGGGGGCGCCCGACCTCCAGGGGGTATGGGACTTCCGCACGATCACGCCGATGCAGCGGCCAGAGCACTATGGCGACAAGGAGTTCCTCACGCCCGAAGAAGCGGCCGAGCTCGACGCCTCCGAGGAGGAACGTCAGCGGGTCCTCTGGGAGGCGCCGGCCGAACGGACGACCGTGGGTGAGAACGTGGACCGACGGTCCACGGTGGGTGAGGTCCGCGGCGCACCGGGGTCCTACAACCAGTTCTGGATCGACGTCGGCACCAACACCATCGAGACGCGACGGACGTCGCTCATCGTCGATCCTCCGAACGGCCGCTATCCGGCGCAGACCGAGGCGGCTCTGGAGCGGGCGGCGGCGCGACGCGCGTATGCCGCCGAGCACCCGGCCGATACCTGGGAGGGCTTCAGTGCCGGCGTGCGCTGCATCCTCGGATTCAACGCCGGGCCGCCCTTTACGCCGAGTGCGTACAACAACAACATCCAGCTCTTCCAGACTCCGGACCACGTGGTGATCATGACCGAGATGGTGCACACCTCTCGGGTGATCCCGCTCGACAGCCGTCCGCATCTTCCGGCGCACGTGGTCCAGTGGTCGGGTGACTCGCGCGGCCGGTGGGACGGAGACACGCTGGTCATCGAGACCCGTAACTTCGATGCCAAGCGACGCTGGCGGAACACGACCGGCAGCGCCACGCTGATCGAACGGCTGACCCGGATTGACGAGGACACGCTCGAGTACGAGTTCACGGTGGAGGATCCGGAGACCTGGGTCGGGCCGTGGACCGCGAACGTGCCCTTGCGGCTGAATCCAGACCCGGTCTTCGAGTTCGCGTGCCATGAAGGGAACTACTCCATGCCGGTGATGCTCGGTGGAGCCCGGATGGAGGAACTCGCGGCCGCCGAGGGGCGGTGATGGGGCTGCGGGTGGTCGCATGAGCGGGCCCGCTGGGGCTCAGCCGGTCGTGAGCATACCGGCCGCGATGCCGGTGACCGTCTCACGAAAGAGCAGCTCCTCGGTGCGGTTCAGGCGCGATCGGTCGAGGAGGGCGACCTGCATTAGATTCAGCGGATTGATCATCGGCGCACGGTAGTGGATGCTCTCACTCAACCAGCGGCGGTCCTCCAGTAGCTGGCCGCCGGTCAACTGGACGGCGAAGTCGAGCGCGTCGCGACGTTCCTCCTCGAGCCGTCGTAGGGTCGACCGGACGTTCGGCGGTGCGTCCCGCGTGTACTCACTCCAGATGGCCGGCGCCGTCTTGGCCAGCGTGAACCGCAACTGCCGCAGGTAGCTCCGCAGAAACGGGTCGCGCCGACAGGCGCGCAGGAGCCGAGCGCGTTCGCCCGGGGCCTCGCGGACGGCTTGCCAGGCCGTGCCGACGCCAAGCCAGGCATGCGCCAGATACCGCGTTTGGGTCCAGCAGAGTACCCACGGGATGGCACGGAGCGACTCGAGCCCGGGCTGTCCGGTTCCGGCGCGTTTTACTGGGCGGTTCCCGATGTTGAGCGCGCCCAATCGGGTGTAGGGCGTCGACGTGGCGAGCAGCTCGAGGAGTCCGTCCGAGCGTACGAGGTCGGCGAATGCCTCGGCGCTTCTGGTCGCCAGCCGCCGGGCGGCGCGGCTGGTCGTGGCGGCGCGCGGCGGACGCGTCTGGACGTCGGCGATCTGCCGCACCTGGCTCTCGAGAATCTCCGGCGTGGCGAGCGTGCGCTCGACCGGCGGAGTTTCGATGCTGCGCCATTCGCCTGTCTGGAAGTCGTAGCGCAGGGGCGCCGGATGACCGGCGTTGGTGAGGGTCAGCGCGCCGGTCGGAATGAAGTAGGTCGCAATGATCCCGGTGGCGAACGTGCTGGCGTCGCCGACCGACACGAATTCCTGATTGACCGATGTCACCAGGCGCCCCTGGTCGATGTGGTCGATGTGGCGCTGCATCAGGCCGAGCAGACGGTTCGCGATCTCCGCCACCTGGGTGCCGTGACCGCGCACGTCAGCGAGCGCCAGTCGCGTGATGCGGCCCGGGGAGCAGGATGACAGGTAGTACACGCCCCCACCGGCCACGTCCTCACCGAACGGTTTGCTGTAGAGCCAGACGTCGAGGCAGGTCGTCGAGACGGCGGTGTCGGCCGCGCCGCTGCCGCCATAGACCTGCAAACA
>CAJWMX010000130.1 GCA_913043805.1 uncultured Acidobacteriota bacterium
AAGGTTGGGCCAAACCACAGGAGGGACGCAGCAGCCTCAGGCAGACGGCATCTGAGCCCGGAGCCCGCTGCTGTTGCCTTTGCGCAGCATGTGAGGGAGGGGGGGCTAGGGGGCCGACGTCCGGCCGTTCCCGTTGGCCGGCGCGCCGTTGAGATAGCTCGCCAGGTGTTCGATCAGGTCGCGGGCGTCGTCTTCGGCGCCGTGGATGAAGGTGGACTTCCGACGACGAAGGACCGGCAGACCGATCGCGTACAGCCCGGGGGCATCGACCACCCCGCCGTCGTGGCGAAGGTGCCCCTTGCGGTCCAGCACCGGCACGTCGAGCCAGGAGTAGTCGGGCCTGAAGCCGGTCGCCCAGATGATCGAGCGGAGCTCGCCGCTGTTCAGGTCCAGATCCAGACGATGCGACTCTGGTACCCGGGTCGCCTCGAAGCGTTCCGGGGGGGCGCACTCTACTGGCGGTTCGGTATGGTCCGCCCACTCGTCGAAC
This sequence comes from uncultured Acidobacteriota bacterium, assembly GCA_913043805.1. Taxonomy (GTDB): domain Bacteria; phylum Acidobacteriota; class Vicinamibacteria; order Vicinamibacterales; family UBA8438; genus UBA2994. The sequence goes on from CAJWMX010000130.1 coordinate 491, forward strand.
GTATCGAGCAGCCGGTTCATCTTGAGATCCGCCAGCGCGAACTGGTTGAGTAGCCCACCAGAGAAGAGCGCGCGACCATCTCGCACGGCCGCCCACCGACCGACCAGCTCAACGCCGGTGTCGGTCAACACGTTGAGGTCGAGCGTCGCGTGGCTCGGCGTGCCCGCCAGCTGGGGTGACGGCAGCTTGCGGGCGCGAGTTAGGTCGTCGATCTCGTTGTAGCGCTCGTCCCACACCCCGGAGGCGTCCATCCACCAGAGCACGTCTCGACCCCGGTAGGTGCGGGGCAGGCGAACGTGCTCTCCCACCGAGAGCGTGACCGGGCGGCCCGAACGGTGGATCTCGTCAGCCAGTTGCACGCCGGTGGCCGAGGCCCCGACCACCAGCACCCCGCCTTCGGGGAGCTGCGCCGGCGACCGGTAGTCCATCGGGGTGACGCACGTGATTGCCGCCGGCACCGCGTCGTGGAATGCAGGCACCGTCGGCAGGTTGCAGGCGCCGCTGGCCAGGATGAGACTGCGGCACCGGAGGTCGCCGGTGTCGGTCTCGACGTGATAGCCGTCGTCGGTGGGCCGCACCGACGTCACCCTTGTGTGGGTACGCACGGGGGCCGAGCTCGCCGTCGCGTAGTCGGCGATGAACTCGACCACTTCCGCGCTGGTCATGAACCCGTCGGGGTCGGCACCCTGGTACTCCCGCCCCGGCAGCCGCGTCTGCCAGTTGGGTGTCAGCAGGCGCATGGAGTCCCAGCGCTCGCGACGCCACGAGTTGGCGACCTCACCACGTTCGAGAACGACGTGGTCGATCGATCGCTCACTCAGGCATCGGCTGGCCGCCAGACCGGCATGCCCGGCGCCGACGATGACGGTGGTGACCTGCTGGCTCACGCCTGGGATCAGGCCTTGTTGACGGCGACCGAGACGTTTGTCGGGTTGGTGACCACGTCATAGACCGCCGACCGCTTTTGCGACTGCGCCACCAGGGCCTCGATATCGGCTTCCGAGGCATCGGCGTCGATGTTGAACGTCACCTTGATATCGTCGTAGCCGTTGCGGATGTCGCTATCCATCCCCAGGATGCCCTGGATGTCCATGGACCCGGTGAGCTCCGATTCGACCGAGCGGAGCTGGATGTTCCGGTTCTGGGCCACCGACGCCACGCCGGCCGTCAGGCAACTGGCCAGCCCTACGAGGATGTACTCGATCGGGGTGACGCCCTGGTCTTCGGCGGCGAAGATCTCGGGATGGTCGGCGTCGAAGCTGAACTCGGTCTTGTGCTGCTGCTCCTCGCCCAGACCGTGGAAACCCTGGATGTTCGTCTTGCTATAGGTGCCGTTCTGCCACTTGCAGGAGGCTCGCCAGTTGAATTTCGTGGCCGCGGGGGCGTCCTTCAGCGCCTCACGCGCGTCGAGCAGGGCCTGTACGTTGACACCATTGTTGACCGTGGTCTCGGACATCGGTTCTCTCCTCGTTCCCTGATAGGCGAAGCAAACGGCCGCCGAAGCAAGCCGACAGCATACATCGAGACGCCGGTGCCGGCGATCTTGTGTACACAATTAAGATCCCCACGATGACAAGCTCGGTGAGCGGGCCTGCGCCCGGTTCGGTCGGGGTCGTCGAGACCCGGTATATGGAGCTCCCGGACGGCGTGCGTCTCGACTCCGGCGCGAAGATCGCGCCCCTCAGGGTGGCCTACGAGACCTACGGCACCCTGTCGGAGGCCCGCGACAACGTCATCCTCGTGTGTCATGCGCTCAGCGGCGACGCCCATGCCGCGGGAGAGGCTGTGGACCCCGTCTCTGAAAGCACGCGGGATGGTTTCCGGGCCGAGGAGCGCGACGGAGCCGCCGGGCGAGGTCTCGGCTGGTGGGACGGGATGATCGGGCCTGGCAAGGCGTTCGACACCGACCGCTTCTTCGTGGTCAGCTCGAACCTGCTGGGGGGCTGCCGCGGCACTACCGGACCCGGGTCGGCCAATTCGGCGACCGGCCGTCCGTTTGGCGCCGATTTCCCCGTGATCACGGTGGGTGACATGGTCGAGGTCCAGCGCGCCATGCTCGACGCCCTGGGGATTCGCCGTCTCGCGGCGGTCGCCGGTGGCTCGCTCGGAGGCATGCAGGCGCTCGAGTGGGCCGTCCGGCATCCCGAGGACGTGGATGCGATCATCCCGATCGCCAGCACGCATGCGCTCGAGCCGCAGGGGGTGGCCTGGAACGCGATCGCGCGCAACGCCATCACCAGCGACCCCGCCTGGCAGGGCGGCCACTACTACGGCACCGGCCAGCAGCCCGATGGCGGGATGGGCATCGCCCGGATGGTGGGTCACATCACCTACCTGTCGGCCGACTCGATGCATCAGAAGTTCGGGCGCCGGCTGCAGGACACTGAAGACGTGTCATTCGAGTTGACCCGGGCCGACTTCGAGGTCGAGAGCTACCTGCGGCATCAGGCCGGCAGCTTCGTGAAGCGGTTCGACGCCAATACCTACTTGTATCTGTCCCGGGCATTGACCTACTTCGATCTCGCCCGGCAGCACGGGGACGGCAGTCTCGACCGTGCTGTCGCCGGTCTCTCGGCCCGGACGCTGCTGATCGCATTCAGCTCTGACTGGCTGTATCCGCCATCCGGATCCGAGCAGCTGGCCAACGCGCTGACTGCCCACGGGCGGTCGGTCGAGCTGCACGTCATCGACGCGCCATACGGCCACGACTGTTTCTTGCTCGAAGAGGCCCGGCAGACGCCAATGATCCGGGCCTTTCTCGGCTGCTGACCAGGAGTCATCCAGATGGAAGAGTCTCGCGCGTTCGGGTTCGGTACCCGCCAGGTGCATGCCGGACAGCGGCCCGATCCGAATACCGGTGCCCGGGCGGTGCCGATCTACCAGACCACGAGCTACGTGTTCGAGGATCCCGAGTCCGCGGCCGCCTATTTCAACCTGCAGGAGTACGGCAACACCTACTCCCGCATCATGAACCCCACTGTCGCGGTCTTCGAAGAGCGGATGGCCAATCTCGAAGGCGGATGCGGCGCGGTGGCGTTTGCCAGCGGGATCGCGGGGCAGGCGGCGGCGCTCTTCACGCTGCTCCAGCCGGGCGACCACGTCGTCGCCTCGTCGGCGCTCTACGGCGGGTCGGTCAACCAGTTGAAGCACTACCTGCAGAAGCTGTCGGTCGGGCTGACCTGGGTCGACCCCGACGACCCGGACAACTGGCGCGGGGCGGTCCAGGACAATACCAAGGCGTTCTACGGGGAGACCATCGGCAACCCCGGCGGCAACGTCCTCGACATCGAAACGGTCGCCGGCATTGCCCACGAGCACGGGGCGCCACTGCTGGTCGACAACACCTTCGCCACGCCCCATCTCTGCCGCCCGATCGAGTGGGGGGCCGACATCGTGCTGCACTCGGCCACCAAGTTCATCGGAGGACACGGGACCAGCATCGGCGGCGTGGTCGTGGAGTCGGGCGAGTTCAACTGGTCGAACGGTCGGTTTCCGGTCATCGCCGACCCGTCGCCGGCGTATCACGGACTGCAGTTTCATGAGACGTTCGGCACCTACGGCTACTTGATGAAGCTTCGGGCCGAGACGCTGCGCGACCTCGGGGCGGCCATGAGTCCGTTCAACGCCTTCCTCTTCCTCCAGGGGCTCGAGACGCTGTCGCTTCGCATGGACCGGCATGTCGGGAATGCGCGCGCGGTCGCCTCGTTCCTCGCAGGGCACGACGACGCGTCCAACATCACCTACCCCGGGCTGGAGGGGAGCCGCTATCAGCCACTGGTGGAGAAGTACCTGCCCGGAGGTTCCGGCGCGGTCTTCTCCTTCGACCTGGCTGGCGGCCGCGAGGCGGGCCAGGCGTTCATCCGCGGTGTCACGCTCTGGTCGCATCTGGCGAACGTGGGCGATGCCAAGAGCCTCATCATCCACCCGGCCAGCACCACCCACCGGCAGCTCAGCGACGACGAGCTGCAGGCCGCCGGGGTCGGTCCCGGGACCATCCGCCTGTCGGTCGGCATCGAGGATGCGGACGACCTGATCTGGGACCTGGAGCAGGGGTTCGCCGTCGTGGCCGCGGCGCCCGCCTCCGGGGAGAAGCCTCCCCTGGTGTGTGAGATATGACCGAGACCTTCGATCCGACCCCCTATCAGGACGCAGAGACCATCCAGCGGGTGCTCAACGCGGCGAAGACGATTGCCATCGTCGGGTTGTCGAAGAAGGAGCTGCGGGCCAGCTATTTCGTCGGTTTCTACCTGCGGCGACACGGCTACACGGTGGTGCCGGTCAACCCTCGCGAGCCGGAGATCCTGGGTCAGAAGTGCTATCCGACCCTGGGCGACGTGCCGGGACAGATCGACATCGTCAATGTCTTCAGGGCGCCGGACGCGCTGCCCGCGATCGCCCGCGAGGCGGTGGCGGCGGGCGCCGGCAACCTGTGGTGTCAGTTCGGGGTGGTCAACGAGGAAGGCGCCCGGATCGCCGAGGAGGGGGGCGTGTCAGTGGTGATGGACCGCTGCATCAAGGTCGAGCACGCCCGCTATGTCGGACGGATGCACTGGCTGGGCTTCAACACCCAGCGCATTACGTCCGTCCGAGGACCTCTTCAGTAGGTTTCTCGCGAGGCGAAACCCTCGCCAAGATACCGGGCCGCGCCTCAGGAGTTCGCGGCGGCTTTGGCGGCGTCGTAGTTTGGCTCCTGCACGATCTCCGGCACCTGCTCGGTGTGGGTGACCTTGCCGTCGCCATTGATTACGACCACCGCGCGCGAGAGCAGGCCCGCCAGGGGACCGTCGGTGATGGTCACGCCGTAGTCATTCCCGAAACTGTCGTTGCGGAAGACCGAGCAGTTGGTCACGTTCTCGAGGCCTTCGGCCTCGCAGAAACGCCCGTGGGCGAACGGCAGGTCCGCCGAGACACACAGCACGACCGTGTTCTGCATGTCGTTCAGGTCTTCGTTGAAGTGCTTGGTCGACGCGGCGCAGATTCCGGTGTCCACGCTGGGGTAGATGTTGAGCACGACCGTCTTGCCCGCATAGTCGGACAGGCTGGCCTCGGAGAGGTCGGTCTTCACCAGGGTGAACCCGGGTGCGTCCGAACCGACTGCCGGCAGCGTGCCGACGGTGTTGATGGCGTTGCCTTTCAGGGTGATCTGAGCCATTGCGAACCTCTTATCGAGTAAGGAACATCGGAGTAACCGGCCGACTATAGACAATAGGTCCGCCTCCGTCCAACCCGTTCGTCATGGATCGACGACGCGAGAGGGGGGCGCAGTACCGTCGCGACGCGCGTCCTCGGATGCGCCGCAGAGATGGGCCGATGCCTTGAGAGAGCCCAGCGCCAGGCTGGCGACGCCGCGGAAGTAGGCGGTGTAGGCGTGGGTCTGGACGAGTCCGAGGCAGGTCGGTGCCCACCCGAGCAGGTGACGCTGCAGGAAGGCGCGCTGAGCCTCGAAGCAGCGGTCGAGCTCCGACTCGTCGCTGCGCTGGTCCGCCGCAGTGGCCAGATCTGAGAGGTGGCCGACGAACGCCAGCTCGAGCGCGAGGTGATCATCAGGCTCCCGGTGGAGGGCCGGGGCCTCGACGCCGAATCGTCCGTAGAGGGCCCGGACCTCGAGCGTCGACTCCTGGAACGTGAGCCCCGTCTTGCTCCGATGCACCGACTCCCACGGTGGGGCCAGCATCTCGCCAGGCCCGACGAAGAGCCGGTTGAAGTCCCACACCAGCTCGTCGTGCCGTTCCGGGTCCCACCGCCGGCAGAAGTCTCCCAGCAGTCGCAGTCCCGCCGCCGTGTCTTCCTCGTCTGACGGAAACGGCCAGGCCTCGAACAACCGTTCCTCGACCAGCTCGGCCACCCATTCTGGCGCCGGCGGTGCTTGGAAGCTGCTGGCGAGAAACCGATAGGCCAGCCCCTGCCCGGGCTGAGCCTCCCGCCACGGCGTCCGGTCAGGGGACATCGGTGGCTCAGATGCCTATTCGCACCCGGGTCGCATAGAAGAGGAAGCGGCCGCATAGCTCCGACACCAGCACGAGCCCCAGCGCCGCGTAGGTCAGCCTGGCCACCAGGCGCGACCGGTCGGCCGTCTGGCTGCTCGCCAGCGCGCCGCCGAGGCCGGCGGCCGCCACGAACAGGAGGACCAGTCGGCTGGCCCAGACGCTGCCATAGTCGTCGGTCAGTCTCGTCGCGCTCGCCGCGGCCGCCGCCGAGACGTCGCCCGCCAGTGAGGCGAGTTGCACCCCCACGACGAGCGTCTCCGTGCCGAGCATCAGGAGGCCGGCCAGGGCGAGCCACCGGAAGGTCTTCACGGCGCGGTCGGAGCGCGCCACCAGGGCGGCGGCCACGCCGAGAAGGCCGAGTCGCACGGTGGTGGCGGTGAAGGCAGCCGGTGTTGCCGCACTGTTCCAGGCGGGCTGGGCAGGCAGCATGTAGATCATGATCTGGCAGTAGAGGAACGCCACCCCCGCTGCCGCCGTCAGGCCCATGACCACCCGGTGCCAGGCCGAGATCCGGACCGCTTGCCATTCGGCTACCGCCAGCGGCACCAGGCCGATCGCGAACAGCATTCCGAAGAGGATCTCCCGGCTCAGCCAGGACGCCCCGACGTTCACGAGGGCGAGCGGGGCCTGGAGCGGGGCGGAGAGATGAAAGGGGGCCACCAGCAGGCTGGCAGCAAACACGCCGAAGATCGCCCCGAGCGGTCCGATCCGCCCGGCGAGCGAAGGACCCGGTTCGTCGCGGTCGGGCTGCCGACCCAGCGCCAGCAGGACGAAGAAGGCGCCCACCGCCGCCTGGCTCAGGACGGTGAAGATCACCAACGACCAGTCACGGGGCTCCATCGCCAGCCGCCAGGCCTACGAGCGGACCAGCTTCAGCGGGATGAAGCGCACGGCCGGCTTGGTGATGTCGGCATCCGGTAGCGGGCCGAACTTGTCGGTGGCCCCTTCCCTGGCGGCAATCTCGTCGAGCGTGCCCCACTGCAGCGCCTTGGTCGGGCACGCCTCGGCGCAGGCCGGGCCCCCGGTGCCGGCGTCGATGCGGTGCG
>CAJWMX010000131.1 GCA_913043805.1 uncultured Acidobacteriota bacterium
CATCCTCCCAAAAAATGGAGCCTCCGGGAAACCCGGGGCGATTCAGAACACGGTATTGTCCTCTGTTTGGGTTGTCACGAGCGGGCCCGCACAGGAGCCCGCGAAACTGCCACTTCAGAGCATGCTCATTCCCGCCATGCCGGTCAAGCGCCTCGGCCACTCGCAAGCGTTCGACTGGGATACCGAGTTCCGGTGTCCGCTCGCCGGCCAGATGACGGACCCCGCCCGTCACCTCACCGCGACGACGAGGGAAGGTGCGGAAAGCCAGGCGCCACTGGTGGTGACCACGACCTCCCGCCCAGCCGACTACGGGTCCCGAGCGGGGTCTCCGGCGACCCGCCTCGCTGTCTACCGCTTCACTCTAGAGAAATCGACCCGCAACGATTCATCCTTGAAGTTGATCGACACCACGGCAAGGTGGATGTGCCCATCAGAAATGTCATCAAAGCAGTAGATCTTAGCCAAGTGCCCTTGGCGGTCCCAGACACCGCTCAGGACGGCAGTGGCCTCGGTCCCATCCTCGGCAATCGCCGTTGCCCGGCCGACCATTGCACCCCTACCTGGTGAACTTGGATTGACCGAGATATTGTAGGTCAAATAAATGAGTCCGTAGACCGAGGCGTTCCCTCTTCCTGTAATCGTGCCTCCGTTGTCGGTAAGGGCGACAGACGTAACCTTCCCCTCGAACGAGAGGACATCCTCTTCCAGCGCAATGATGTTAGACAGTGACACTCTTGGCCTCCAGTGTGTGGTGAAAGATAACCCCTTGTAATCGTAGAACATCGGTAGGTGCCGCGGGCAATCGAGGAGCGGCACCGAATTCTGCCATGGAGAGTGCGGTCGACGCAACGCTACCTTAGGCCGACCCCCTCCACGCCGGTCATCACCAGACTTCGCGGGCCGGCATACGGACAATCCATGTTGGCAAGGGAATGCACATGGCTTCGTCGGTCAATCCGGCCAACGACTATTATGTTTCGGTTTCATCGAGCCTTACTCGCCCTCCCACCAGTCCAAGTCAGCGATCGCGTCACAGCGCACCTCGCCCGCCTGTCTCATTGACTCGTCAGTGTTCCTTGTGCCACAGTAGTCACTACGCTAAATAGCGTCGTGAAATACTGGAAGTCTGTGCCCGGATATTACTATGGAGATCAAGACTTATGAAGTTAGTTAAATTCTTCGCCTTGACGCTAGTGATCTCGGTGTTCTGTGAAGCTGAAGGACGCGCGCAAGAACCACCGCCTCCGCCAGATCAATCAGTAGTTCGGCTAACTAATTGCGCGATAGACGATGGCTTCACTTTCGCTGATCTTGTAGAGAGGGCTCGTGGCCTACCTCGAAATGACACCTCTCCAGACAACGTCTTCTTTCGACGCCCCGTCTACGTGTCTGCTGAATATCAGGAACGCTGGGACGTGCAGGTCGCGCTCTTTTATCCAAGCTTTACGGAGATGATCAACCGGCGGGTAGCAGCGGCCAACTCGGTGCGGGGCCGCCTGCCCATGAGCTGCGGTCCAGCGCAGGTGCTCAGGAACTTTACTGCGCGTCAGGCGGAGGGCCCGTTCGCCAATCCGACCGCTATGACTACGTCATTTTGCCGTCTAACCGACGGTTCGCTCCGTGGCGCATTCAACCGAATCTCAACGATTGCTGGCAACTATGGTGCCGCTGGCAACGAAGCTCTTGTCCAGATGTATTTGCCTGGACTGGGAGGTCCGCTGAATCGCGAAAGTGACTTTGTTCTGGCCATTGTAGGGACTTCAAGGGAAGAGTTGACCGAAGGACTAGATCTTCGGCTTAATGGTTTCCGGCCTGAACTCGGGAACTACAGCATCGCTGGATTCTCCTGCGACAGACCATCACTGTGGGCGACCACCGGCATTTACAGCGACCTAACAAACTAATTCGTTGACTCTGAAGGGATATTTCAATGGTAAAGCGGCAGGTGCTTTTGGCAGCAGTTCTCAGCGTGTGGGCATCATCTGTCTTTGCGCAAGACAACGTCATCGCTCAGAGAATGCGATTTTGCAGCATTAATCCAGGCTACAGCATGGCTGACGTTGTTGAGACCGCGAGGGCGTTTGAGTGGTCAGACAGCACGGCCCCTGGTGTGGTCATATTCAGAGAAGCGATTGCTGTGAGTGCGGACTTTGAGTACGACTTCATATTGGATTCTTACTATCCCAGTTATTCAGACCTGGTTGAGAAGCGCGTCGCGTTTCGGAATAGACCAGGCGGACGAAATGGCCGTGGCTTTGCTGACGTTGCCACCTGTGCACCGCGCGCGGTTATCGCCAGTGTCAGGTTTGCGGTGCCACCAGGTGGCTCTCTCCCGCAGGCAAGCCCAACAGCGGTAGCTCGCTGCGAGATGAATGGAGCCACACTCGCTGATGCCATGACCGCGGCTGAGGGACTTAGCCAAGCCACCGGCGGACGCGGCGCTGTTGCGATGCCGACGTTTGGTGGGACAAGGACGGAAATGGGATCAACAGTCTCGATGCGGGTCTATTTCCCTAGCACGACGGGCTTTGGTGAGGCCATGGATCGTCTACAGCAGAACCCGCAAGGGCCGAGCGGAGACATGTCGTGCAGCACACCATCGCTGTGGCTCTCACACTTAGTGTTTGCTCGTAACAATTAACGACGTCGTGTTGATGCTTGGGGTACAGCAATGACGATCAGTACTCGTTGTGCAGTATTTGTGGTCACTCTTGGATGTTTGGTTGCAGCTGCTGGAAGCGCCAGCGCTCAGTTCGTTCTAAGAGAGGACGTGCACGTTCCACCTGGCGTAACTGCAGAGTTCGAGTCCGCGTCCAAGGCGCGGACAGCTCGCATGGCGGAAGGCGGAGTCAGCTTTGGCCGACTTGCTGCAGTGAATGAGAGCAGGAGCCATTATCGATTCCAGACGATCCTCGACGATTCATTCGCATCAGTCGGTACGTGGCGCCAAGAGATCGCGGACATGCCGGCCGGCACGAATTCTAGAGGTGTGACCGAGCTGATAGAGTCGATTGATCGATCTGTGTGGCAAGCGCGTCCAGACCTTAGCTATATTCCTGACACATTGCGTGTAGAAGCTGGTGAGATTGGCGTCGTGCGTGAGGTAGTGCTATATCCAAAGTTTGGCTTAACCCAGCAGGTAGCCGAGCTATTGAGAGAAATACGTGGGCTGTACAGACAACATGGAATCGCTGGCCGGAGGGTGGTCCGTGAACTAGTGCTCGGCGCAAAAGGTCCTGCGTTCACTATTGTGTTCCTCGCACGAGACGGTCAGGACCTGGACGCCGATCTCGAGAAGACAGGGGCCGCACTTGGCAGTGACCTGCAAGGGCTAATCGGCCGCGTCAACCGCCTGTGTCGGGATGTCGAAATAGTGAACTACACGAATAGGTCTGACCTTGGCTATCAGCCAGGCAATTAACTTAGAGAGACATTCACTCGCGACCGGCTCGCAGCACCGCCGGGTCATCAGGACACGCTAAGGCACATGTGGCCGCACCAGTTGAGCCCATAGGGCATAACCGGCCGCCGAAAGATGAAGTCCGTCATCAGTCAACAGGTGGGCCTGGGGCTGCCCGTCGATGTCGATCTGGTGCGGGCGGTAGTGGAAACCGAGTCCGGCTACGACCCGACTGCCCGGTCACGGGCGGGCGCGATCGGGCTGATGCAGCTTATGCCGGCGACGGCTGCGGATCTGGGCGTCGACCCGCTCGTGCCGGAGCAGAACATCGAAGGCGGTGTGCGCTACTTCTCGCAGCTGCTCGACCGCTGCGGTGGGGTCGAACTCGCCCTGGTGGCCTACAACGCAGGTCCGACGTTCGCCGAGCGGTACGCCCACGGAGACGTGCGGTTGTATCGCGAAACCCGGGACTACCTGCAGCGGGTCCTGTCGCGGGTGCGTGCGACGCGCTCCACCGACTAGGGCGGTCGTCGGGCCTGCCGGTCAGGGCGGGGTCGGTCCAAGCCACGCCGGTGCGGTATGCTGCGTGCCTGGAGGCACGACATGACACGACAGCAGCAGGTGCATCCTGCCGTTCTTGCGGTGGGTGCGGTGGCGCTGGGCGCCGGTCTTGCGGTGGTCACCGCCGGTGGCTCGGGTACGACGGCGATGCAGGACCTTTCAGCGGTGGAGTACGCGACCACCCAGCTGAGCGACACGGTCTATCTGGTGGAGCCGCGACCCGGTCTAGCGGGGAACCTGGCGGTGTCGGTGGGCGCCGACGGCATTCTGCTGGTCGACAGCGACATGATGCCGCTGACCGACCGCATCAAGGCCACGATCGCCGACCTGCAGCCGGGGGCGATCGACTTCATGGTCAACACGCACTATCACTACGACCATGCGGGCGGGAACGCCGGCTTCGGCCTCGACTCGCTGATCGTGGCCCACGAGAGCATCCGCCGGCGGTTGATGGAAGGCCGTGAGGCCGGCAACCGGTTTCGCGACACGCCAACGCCAACCGAGGCGCTGCCGGTGCTGACCTTCGAAGACGGCGTGGCGCTGCACTGGAACGGCGAGCGGATCGACGCCATTCGGACCAGCAACCCGTCGCACACCGACGGCGACACGGTGGTGTTCTTCCGCGACTCGAACGTCATCCACACCGGCGACCAGTACGTGAACCTGAACGGCTTCCCCTATATCGACCGCGATGTGGGCGGCAGCGCGCCAGGGCTACGAGACAACATCGCCGAGATGCTGGCCATGATCGACGACGAGACGCGCGTCATTCCGGGCCACGGACCGCTCGCGACCAAGGCAGACCTGCAGCACTATCACGACCAGGTGGCCGTCTCGATCGCCCATATCGAGGAGGCCAAGAACTCGGGGCAGACGGTCCAGCAGATTCAGGAGGCGGGGTTGCCCGAGCGGTTCACCGGCTTTACCGGCTTTCAGCCAGAGGGGGCCTGGATCCAGTACGTCTTCGACAGTCTCGACGACTAGCGGCCTTCCAGTTCTTCGACACGACCGCCGCCCATGTAGATGGCGACGTCGAGATTGCCTTCGTGGCAGGCGTACTCGTACATCACGTAGGCCGGGGCATAGGTCAGCGGCATAGAGACCGTCCATGGCCCGTCGTAGACCTCCGGGTCGTTGACGGTGAACTCCCAGAAGATCTCGTCCTCGGAAGTACGTGTGAACCGCTCCTCCAGCCGCATTGATTGACTGATCGGGAGCCCTTTCAGCCGGCCCTTGTTCGAGCTGGTGAAGATCATCGCCCGGTCGTTGAAGTTGCGAGTCTCGACCACCAGCGTGTCGCCGTCCCAGCGCGCGCGGGCGTCACCCGTCCATTGATCCACGGCGTTGTCGATATACGGCCGGTCGTCCAGCGGAATGATGCGCGCTTCGTGGATCATCTCGTGGAGGATGACCACATGGTCGCTGGTCTGCATGATCCGGTAGGCGTTGTTGTAGCCGGTAGGGAGCATCGACCCCGGGACGCCGCGAGTGATGCAGCGGTCCCAGGTGCTCATGGTGCGGTAGTCGTCTCGTTGCCTGGCGATGGCCGCCTCGCGGACGGCGGCCGCCTCGGGCTTCACCCGGATTCGCCCGTCCGGCGGATCGACCACCAGCGATGTCTGGCGTGTCGACAGCAGGCGGTCGCCGGCGTCCATCCAGACGTTGTAGGCGCCCAGGAGCTCGGGGCGTCCGGCTACGGTCTGCTCCTCGAGTAGTGCCGCCTCCTCTTCGGTGAAGATGGTCCGGGTGGTCGAGTCCTCCGGCACGTTCACGCCGCGCGTGTAGGGCATGGTGGTGCCCCGCTCGAAGGGGGTGATGGTGGCGTTGGTCCAGACGCCCTGCAAGTCAGGCTGCCCGTCGGGCAACCGGGGCAGCGTCCACGAGCGGTCCGTGGCTGGAGGTTGCGCGGCGGCGGCGCTGGCCACCAGGGCCAGCATCACCACCAGCAACGGTTGCCAAGGGCGAGGTCGCGCAATCATCAGTTTCCTCATTGCGGCAGCTCCAACACCTCGACGCTGACCCCGTCCGGGTCCTGGTAGAACGCCACCTTGACGAACTCGTTGACCGCGAATGGCTCGACCAGCGTCGGCGCGCCGACCGCGTTGAAGGCGGCGTCAGCCTCGTCGATGTCGGCGATGCTCCAGGCGATGTTGCGCAGGGCCCGGTCGGCGCTTGGCGCCGGCATCTCGCCGCCGCTGTCGGCCGCCAGCAGCCAGACCCCGTCGTAGCGAAGGCCCTCGATCTGCCCTTTCAGCTGCTCGCGTTCGCCTCCGAGGAGCGATTCGTACCAGTCGAGCGTCGCTGCCGGGTCGGGCACCCGCAGATGCACGTGGTGGAAACCGGGCCAATCGGCGTCCTCGACCAGTTCGACCTTCACGCCGAACGGATCCTCGATGAACGCCAGCTTGAACAGGCCCGGAATTTCCTCGGGCTCGGAGATGATCGTCGCGCCCGAGCCCTCGAGCCCGGCCATGGCCGCGTCCAGGTCAGGGACCGAGAGCCCCCAATGGTCCAGGACGCTGCCGTCGCTGGGTTGCAGCGATTCGGCTGGCTGGAACGCGATGAGCGTGTCGCCAATCGTCACATGGGTGGCTGGCGTCGGGGTCTTCACCGCGCCGAGGTACTCGATGTACCACTCCACGGCTGCTTCAGGGTCTACGGCCGCGATATGGATGTTGTGGTAGCCGGTGATACGGATGCTCGCGTCTCCGACCGTCGAGCCGGCCACGACGGCCAGCGCCACGGTCGCGATGGAAAGGTTCAACGTTCTCTTCATGCTGCCGATTATAGCGAGTCGAGTTTCGCGTCGAGGGCCTGTCGCACGTCGGCCTCCCCTGGCGCCGTGACCTGATCCGGCAGGTCGGGGCCGAACACGCGCCGGAGGTCGTCTGGCGCTCCCGCGCCGAGCGCGTTGCGGAGGGCGCGATCGGCGAGGGTGTGCTCGGCGCGAGCCGCTCTTCGTCCCACGCCTCTGGTCCCCGGGCCACCCGGTCCATGAGCGTCATGGTTTCGTCATTGACGTCGGCGTCTTGCATGACCGCGAACGCCATCCAGTAACGCAGGGCCGCGTTGGTCGTGGTCGGTGCCTCGACAGGCTGCTCGCCCGTGTGCGCCGAGAGGCCAAGGGCCAGGATGCCGGCCAGGAACGCCGCCGTGGTCTGGTATCGCATGTCGTCCTCGCTAGTCGGAGCCCAATCGCAGCAGGTCCGCCGGTTCTCCCACGTGTGAGAGCAGGGTGGGAGCCGCTCTCAGCAGGGCTTGATCGAACGCATCGGGATCGTCCCGATACACGACGGACCACTCGCCGAGCGTGATCGGGGTGTCTGGTTGACTGGCCCGTGCCGGCGGGGCGGGCCGCGCCACATCCTCGCTGGGTAGAGAGCGGAGGAGGCCCACCGTCGCGGCGCCGAGCAGTAGCGCCGCCGCCTACCCCAGCCAGCGCGCTCGCGGAGGCCGCGCCAACGGGTCGGGGAGCGGTCCAGGGGCGGTTGGGCGGAACCGGCGGAGGTACGCCTCCAGCTCCGAGTCGCGCT
>CAJWMX010000132.1 GCA_913043805.1 uncultured Acidobacteriota bacterium
CGCCTTGCAGATGCAGAACTACGAGGCTGACCGGGAGAGGTTCGAGGAGCACGACACGCGCGTCCTCGGGATCAGCGTTGCGGTGCCCGCCAAGGTTGAATGGGCAAAGCTGCTCGGCGGGGTCGCGTTCGACTTGCTGGCGGACTTTCACCCGCACGGCGGTGTCGTCGAGGCGAACGGCGTCATGCGTGACGGCGGGATCTCCGAGCGCGCCATCTTCGTGGTCGACAAGACGGGGACCGTCGTGTTCGCGAAGGTCTACGACATTTCCACCCTGCCGGACAACGCGGAGCTCCGCGACGTGATCGAGGCCCTCGGGTAGCCGCTTCGGTCGTCGAGGTCGTCCGCACTCTTCAGGAACTCTTCAGAAACCGAAAACCCGGCACTCGTGGACACTAGAGTGGTTCGGTACGTCTTGAGTCCCATCGACCAGGAGGGCAGCGGGTGCGTCGGAGCGTGGTGTTTGCGTGTTGCGTGTTCGGTTGGGTGGCGGCCGT
Source organism: uncultured Acidobacteriota bacterium (assembly GCA_913043805.1). Taxonomy (GTDB): domain Bacteria; phylum Acidobacteriota; class Vicinamibacteria; order Vicinamibacterales; family UBA8438; genus UBA2994. The sequence goes on from CAJWMX010000132.1 coordinate 498, forward strand.
TGCCGGTCAGGGGGCGGGAACGCTCACCGGCACGGTGACTGACGATACCGGTAGGGTGATCCCAGGCGCGGCGGTGGTGGTGGAAAGCGCCGGGGGCTATCGCTCGACCGTCACCGACGAACGCGGCGTCTATCGGGCGGAAGGCGTGTCGGCCGGCCCGGCGTCGGTCGTCGTCCGCCTCGTCAACTTCTCGACATTTCGCGAGGACGTCGATGTGGCCGCGGGTCAGACACTCACCGTGGACGCCCGGCTCACCCTGAGCATTACCGCCGACGTCGTGGTGACCGGTGCTCGGACTTTCCGGAACATCGCCGACCTGGAGAACCCGCGAGAGAACCTGGTCGGCATCGCGACCTCGGCCAGCGTGGGGGCCATCACCGCGGCCCAGCTCGAAGCACGACCGATCATGCGACCGGGTGAAGTGCTCGAGGCGGTACCCGGGTTCGTGGTCAGTCAACACTCCGGCGAAGGCAAGGCCAATCAGTACTACCTCCGCGGGTTCAATCTCGACCATGGCTCCGACTTCGCGACGACGCTGGCGGGGGTCCCGCTGAACGAGTCGTCTGGCGCCCATGCCCACGGCTATACCGACGCCAACCAGTTGATTCCGGAGCTGGTCAGCGGCGTGCAGTACACCAAGGGGCCCTACTTCGCCGAGCACGGCGACTTTTCGGCGGCCGGTTCCGCCAACATCAGCTATGTGAACAGCCTGGACCGGCCGCTCTTCAGCATCAGCGGCGGCGGTCAGGGTTGGGGACGGGTGCTGGGCGCCGTCTCGCCCGAGGTCGGGTCGGGGAACCTGCTGGTCGCGCTGGAGCTTGCCCAGAACGACGGTCCGTGGGTGCGCCCCGACAACATGGAGAAGGCCAACGGGGTCATCCGCTACAGCCAGGGCGACCGGCAGAACGGGTTCTCCATCACCGGGATGGGCTATCGCGGCGACTGGAATGCCACCGACCAGATTCCGCGGCGAGCGATCGAACAGGGGCTCATCGGGCGCTTCGGGGGAATCGACAACACCGATGCCGGCAGCGCCTACCGCTATACAGGTACCTTCGACTGGCTCCGTTCCGGTGCCAACCAGTCGACCCGGTTCACCGCCTATACCCTTCGCGGCGGACTGAATCTCTTCCAGAACTTCACCTACTTCCTCGAGGACCCGGTCAACGGCGACCAGGTCGAACAGGAAGGGCGTCGCTGGACCTCGGGCGCAAAGGTCGTCCACCGGCACCTGGGCCGGGTGTTCGACAAGCCGGTCGAGCACGCCGTTGGCGTGTCCGTGAGAAACGACTCGGTCGACGCGATCGGGCTCTACAACACCGCGGCGCGTCGACGAACCAATACCGTTCGTGACGACGAGGTTTCGCAGACGAAGGCCGGTCTTTTCGCGCAGAGCGAGATCGAGTGGACGCGCGTGTTCCGGACGACCCTGGGGCTGCGCAGCGATCTGTATCGCTACGACGTCACGGCCCAGAACCCACTGAACTCGGGCGACGGCACCGCGGCCCTCGTCAGCCCGAAAGTCACCGCGGTCCTTGGCCCGTGGGAGGGCACCGAGCTCTACCTGAACTACGGGCGCGGGTTCCACAGCAACGATCCTCGCGCCGCCACGACGCAGGTCGATCCCGTCAGCGGTGATCCGGTCGACCGGGAGGATCCGCTCGTGTCGGCAAACGGAGCGGAGATCGGCCTACGGACGGTTCGGGTGTCCGGCGTGCAGTCCACGGTGGCGCTCTGGTATCTCTCGTTCGACTCCGAGCTGCTGTTTGTCGGCGATGCCGGCATCACTGAAGCGAGTCGTCCGAGTCGACGTCTCGGCGTCGAGTGGACCAACTACGTCCGGTTCACGTCGTGGTTGACCGGCGAGCTCGACCTGTCGTTCTCACGGGCGCGGTTCTCGGACGATGAACCGGCGGGCGACTTCATCCCCGGGGCGTTGGACCGGGTCATTGCCGGCGCCATCACGGTGGCGCCGAGTCGACGGGTCTTCGGCAGCCTTCGGCTTCGACACTTCGGACCGAGACCGCTGATCGAGGATGCCTCGGTGACGTCCGAGGCGACGACGATCTGGAATGGTGAGATCGGTCTGAGTATCAACGAGCGCGCCAACATCACGTTGGAAGGGTTCAACCTGCTCAACAGTGATGTCTCCGACATCGACTACTTCTACGAGTCGCGTCTGCCGGGCGAGCCGGTGGGTGGCATCGAGGATGTGCACTTCCATCCGTCGCTCCCCCGAACGGCCCGCGTCATGCTGAATCTCCTCTTTTGACGGAGGTTCGCGGTGTCCACGCTAGGCGGCATGTCGACCGTTCCAGTCACGCTGGGACAGGACATCAGTTCCTCCTTCATCGCCGCGTGAGAACGCCCGTCGCGCGCTCGAACTCGCCGATGGAAAGGTCTATGGTCCGGGCGGAGCCGCGGCGTTGCTCGGGCTGAAGCCGAACACCCTGGCGGCTCGCATCAAGAAGATGGAGCTATAGCTCCCTGAGCGCGGTCACGATCGGCATACGCGCGGCGCGGATGGCGGGGAACAGGCCGCCGACAAGACCCATCACCAGGGCATAGGTCGCACCCTGCACCAGCAGGGCCGGCGTCACCGTGAAGGCGAAGGCGACCTGGCTGAAGGTCTGGAAGTTGATGGTCGCGGTCTGATAGCCGTGGAACGCCGCATAGGCGAGGCCCCCTCCGAGCACGCCGCCGACAGTCGCCAGGAGCGCCGACTCGACGAGCACCGAGAACACGACCGAGCTCGCGTGGAAGCCCAGAGCCCGAAGCGTCGCGATCTCGCGAGTGCGGGTGGCCACCGCGCTGTACATGGTGTTCACCGCCCCGAACACTGCCCCGACCCCCATCAGCAACGCGATCACTGAACCGATGCCGGTGATGATGGCTCGGATCTGCTGCGAGTTGGCGCTGTAGTAATCGGTCTCTCGTTCGACCTGCACGTCGAGCCGGGGATCAGTGGTGAGCGTGTCTTTGAAGCCCTGGAACGCGTCGGCCGAATCGAGCCTCGCCATGACCGACTGGAAGCTGCTCCCACGCCGGTAGGCCGACTGCAGGACGGTGGCGTCGCACCAGATCTCGGACTCCGAAATAGAGCCGTCCGCTTCGAAGATGCCAACCACGGTCCAGGTGTTCTCGCCCCAGCGATTGGTGGTGCCCAGCTCGAGCCCCTCGAACTGTTCCGACGCCGCCCGGCCCACGATGATTTCGTTGGTGCCGCTCGCGAATCGGCGGCCGGACACCATGGTGACCTCCGGTCGCACTTCGAAGGCGGATGTCTGAATCCCGCGGAGCGGGACGTTCGCGTCGGTGCCGGTCGACCGTTTCGGCATGTTGACGACCACGAACAGCTCAGACGACGCCATCGGCCCGCTCTCCCCGACGCGAATACCGGGCGCGTCGGCGATGATGCGGGTGCTTTCCAGGGCGAGCGCGCTGTTGAGCTCGGCATTGCTGCCACCACGCATGATGATTGCGGTGTCCGGCGAACCCGTTCCGGCCATGGCGGCGTTGAAGCCCTCGGCGATCGAAAGCACCGCCACGAACGTGATGACGACTCCCGTGATCCCGATCACCGCCACCGTCGACGCGCCGGCGCGCTGCGGGAGCGAGCGGAGGCTCAGCACGATGACGGCGAAGGTTTGAGAGACCCAGCGGAACATGGATGTGTCTAGGCCCGACGCAGCGCGTCGACGATGCGGAGTCGGACGGCCTGGACGCCCGGCAGCGCGCCGCTTATCAGACCAAGCGCGACGATCAGGCCGCACCCGAGCACCAGGTCACTTGGAGGAACGAAGAACGCGGGCAGGAAGCCTCCGGTCGGGTCGCCCTGCTGGATGATCCACCACGACACACCCAATCCGAGTCCGCCACCCAGGACGGCGATGAACATCGATTCGACCAGCACCAGCGTCAACACAGCCGTGTCGCTGAAACCAAGGGTCTTCAAGACGGCCAGCTCGTTGGTTCGCTCCCGGACTGACTGCCCCATCGTGTTGGCCACGACCAGCAGGATCGTGAACAACACGGCGACGAGAATCGCCGTCATCATCGTTCCGACGTCACCGATCTGGGCGGCGAACGCCTGCACGAACGCCTGTTCGGTCGAGGTCGTGGTCTCGAACGGCGAGTTCGCAAATCGGCTGTCGATCTCCTCGCCGATCGCCACCCCCTGGGTGGGATCGTCGACCTTGATCATGTACAAGCCGACAAAGCCACGTCCCTGCGAGTTGGCTTCGGCCAGATAGTCGTAGTGAAAGAGGAACTGCGAGGTGTCGGTCGCTTGCTGAGCGCCGTCGTAGATGCCCTCGATGGTGAACTCCCAGCCCGCGCCGGACTGGGTGCGCCAGATCGTGCCCTGGAGCGGGATGCGATCACCCACTTCCCATCCGAACCGGTCGGCCGTCGCCCGTCCAACGATCGCGCCCGTGCGGTTGGCGAACCAGGCGTCCTTCTGCTCGTCGGGGAGCAGAAATTCGGGGTACATGTCGAGATACCCCTCGGGTTCCACCGCGAACTGGCCGAAGAAGTTGCTCGGCTCCTGGTACACGCCGCCGAACCAGGTCTGATGGGTGACTTCCCTCACCCCATCGACCGCAAGGATCCGCTCCTTGTAGCTCTCCGGCAGCGGCTGGATGAACGACACCTTGTGGATCAACATCAGACGGTCGGCGCCCGCCACGTCCACACCCAGGCTGAAGGCGACCTTCACCGCTGAGAGATAGTTGAACAGGATGAAGGCGATCACGATCGAAAGCAGCGTGAACAGCGTGCGGACCTTACGCCGCGCTAGGCCGCTCCAGATCAGCGGCAAGAATCTCATGCGTCCGCCCCCTCGGTCACGAGCACCCCTTTGTCGAGGTGCAACGTGCGGGTGCCGCGCTCGGCCGCCTTGGCGTCGTGGGTCACCATGACAATGGTCTTGCCGTGCTCCTGGTTGAGCGCCTGCAGGAGGTCGAGGATCTCGTTTCCTGCCTTCCTGTCGAGGTCGCCGGTCGGTTCGTCGCAGAGGAGCAGCGTGGGGTCGGTCACGATCGCTCTCGCTATGCCGACGCGCTGCTCCTGTCCGCCCGAGAGCTGCCTCGGATAGTGCTTGGACCGCTCGCTCAGTCCGACCATGGCGAGCGCCGTCGACACGTGTTTCTTCCGTTGCCGCCGAGACAGCTTGGTCAGCAGGAGTGGCAGCTCGACGTTGCGTTCTGCGGTCAAGACCGGGAGCAGGTTGTAGAGCTGGAATACGAAGCCGATGTGACGGGCTCTCCAGCGGGACAGCCGGGACGCCGACAGGCTGTCGATCCGGTCCCCCTTGACCGCCACCGAGCCCTCAGACGGCGTGTCGAGACCGCCGATGAGGTTGAGTAGCGTGGTCTTCCCGGAGCCGGAGGGGCCCATCAGCGACAGGAACTCGCCCTGGGCGAGGTCCAGGTCGACGCCCTGGAGCACGTCGATCCGCTCCGAGCCACGCTTGAACACCTTGTGCAGGCCGCGCACCTGCACCAGGGGAGGCGTCTCGTTCGTCATTCGGTCACCACCACTCGGGCGCCGTCGGCAAGCTCGGCCGGCCCATCGACCACGAGCCGCTCCCCGGCTGTGATGCCGGCCAGCACTTCGACCTGTTCGCCCAGTGTCGAGCCGAGTCGCACCGCCCGACGCAGCGCCTGATCACCGCGCACGACAAAGACGATCGGTTGGCCGTTGTCATCCCGGACCGCCGCCGCGGGCATGAGCAGCCGCGGGCCGGCTGACGGTTCAGGCGGCGGCAGATCCTCGAGGAACGCGACCTTGATGCCCATGTCCGGAAGCACCCGGTCGTCGAGCTCGTCAAATGCGATCCGGACCAACACGGTGGCGCGCTGACGGTCGGCGGCCGGGACCGTCGTGATCACGGCGCCAGGAATATCCCACTCTGGATACGCGTCGAGATTGGCGACGATCCGCTGATCGTCCTCGACACGGTTGATGTAGCTCTCGCTGACGTCGACCTCGATCTCCAGCGACTGCATGTCGACGATCGTGCAGACGCCGGTGCGGGTGAACCCGCCGCCGGCCGACACGGGAGAGATCATCTCCCCTTCCTCGGCGTCCTTCGAGATGGCGACGCCGTCGAACGGTGCGCGGATGACCGTGTCGTCGAGTTGCGTCTGCAGCACGCCGATCTCGCGGTCGGCCACCGTCACCTGCTCACGCGCCAGCGCGATCCGCGCTTCGAGCGAATCGACCTCTGCCACCGCGGCGTCGAGCTCGGCCGGGCTCATGACGCCTTCCTCGACCAGCTGGTCGGTGCGGCCGAGCGTCAGTCTCGCTTCCTGGAGCCGCACTTCCTGTTCGGCGAAGCCGCGCTCGGCGGCCGCATGCCGCGCCTCGGCCAGTGCCAGCTGCGACCGGATGGTCGAATCGTCGAGCCGAGCCAGGACCTGACCGTCGCGCACGGCCATGCCTTCTTCCACCAGGACCTCGACCAGCTTGCCCGTGATCTTCGACGACACCGTGGCCCGGCGTCTCGCCGTCACATACCCCGAGGCGTTGAGGACCGCCGTGTCCACCACCTCACCCGTGGACTCCCTGGCGGCCGCGGTGCGGACCTCGAGGGCCGGTGGTGGAGCGTTGAACCAGAACCAGGCTCCGCCGCCGGCGGCCAGCAGCAGGATCAGAAGGACCCAGGGCCAGCGGCGTGGGCCGTCGCGGTCGTCGTCGCGGTCGATCCGGAGATCTTCGAGTGAGGGAGCGGGTGCAGTCACGGGTTGAACGCCAGCCTATCATCAGCTCTTACTGAATCGGAGGGCCGTCGCGAGCTCAACCAACCGGTCCGTGCATATAATCAGACCGGTTTCACGCCAAGTTGCTCTCGGACCTGTGATGACGAGCCCACGACCTCAGAAGTTCCGCCGTTCACCTGTGATTCAGCGCCGTCCAACCGGCGCAGGGCTCCGACCACGGGCCGCCAGACCATGAGCGAGCGCAGATACCGGCA